>JAEYVB010000181.1 GCA_023429345.1 Planctomycetota bacterium | reverse complement strand
GTACAAGTACGACCGCGCCGCGGTCCGCCAGCACCCTACGCCCGAGTCGCGCCTGCGGGCGATGGCCGAGGCCGATGCGCAAGGGAAGCCCTACGTCGTCCGCTTCCTCGTGCCCGACGAACCGGTGCACGTGATGGACCAGGTCCTCGGCGAGGTGAAGTACGCGGCCGGCGAGGTCGACGACTTCGTCATCCGCAAGGCCGACGGCTTCCCGACCTACCACTTCGCGGTGGTGGTGGACGATGAGACGATGGGCGTCACGCACATCCTCCGCGCCCAGGAGCACCTGAACAACACGCCCCGCCACGTGGCCCTGCAGAGAGCCCTGGGCTTCCGCACGCCGGTCTACGCGCACATGCCGCTCATCTTCAACATGGAGGGGGGCAAGATGAGCAAGCGCGACCGCGACAAGGCGGTGCGCACGGCCGCGAAGCAGAAGGGCGTCAAGGACATCCCCCGCGAGGTCGCCGAGAAGCTCTTCGCGGCCGGCGCCCCGCTCTCGCTTTTTTCAAACGACCTGTACCGGGAGTGGCTCGGCGACACGACGCGGCAGCTGCCCGCGCCCGTGCTCGAGCTCTTCGCCGATCACCTGGGCGTCGCGCTCCCGGAGATCGAGGTCTGGGACTTCCGCCGGAACGGCTACCTGCCCGAGGCGATCGTCAACTTCCTCGGGCTGCTCGGCTGGTCGCCGGGCATGAAGAACGAGGACGGCACGGATGTCGAGAAGTTCGGCATGGCGTTCCTCGCCGAGCACTTCTCCCTCGACCGCATCGGGAAGACCAGCGCCCGCTTCGACCGCGTCAAGCTCGCCAGCTTCAACCAGGACTACATCAAGGCACTGCCGGACGAGGAGTTCGCACAGCGCTGGCTCGCCTGGTGCAAAGACTACGAGCCGGAGTTCCTGAAGAAGCTCGACGCCAAGCGGTTCCCCCTCCTGGCCGCGGCCATGAAGCCCCGCGCGAAAACATTCGCCGACGCGGTCAAGGGCGCCCGCTTCGCCGCCGTCGGGGACCGGCAGTACGAGTTCGACGCCAAGGCCGTCGAGAAGGTGCTCAAAAAGGGCGAGCCCCGCGGCCTCGATGTCTTGAAGGATGTCGCCCCGGCCCTCATCGCCATCGACGTCTGGGAGCCCGGGCCCATCCAGGCGACCATCGACACGTTCTGCGCTTCCCGCGGGATCGGCATCGGCGCGGTGGCGCAGCCCCTGCGCGTCGCCCTCACCGGCGCGGCCGTCAGCCCGCCGCTGGGGGACACGCTGGCGATCCTCGGGAAGGACTCGACGCTAGCGCGGATCGAGCGCTGCGTGGCCGAGAACGGCTGAAAGCGGAGCCGTCACGAGGGAAGATGGGTGTTCTGGCCAGTGTTTCAGGCTGCATAGTTGGGTCTTGCGGCTGGTCGGACCGTTCTTCCGGCCGGCTGCACCGTTTCTCCGGCTCGCCAAACCGTCTTTCCCGTTGGCTGGACCGTTCTTCCCGCTGGAACAGCGGCCTTTTACGCTGGCGGGATCGTTTCAACCGCTGGAAAGTTCAACTTTCCAGTGATCGGCGCCGGCCTTTCAGTGATCGGAGCCGCCTTTCCAGCAGGCTCGACCATTGATTTCGGCCGTTGTGTGCTAATCCCCCGCCCGGCGGGGTCGGCCGCGACCTGTGATGCCCGCGTGTCCCGCTTCAGCGCAGCTCCACCGACCAGTACGCCTCGTCCAGGAACGCCTTCCAGCTCTGGTACTTCTCGTTGCCCAGCCGCAGCGTGATCATGGGGTTGCGCTTGGGCTTTTTCGGCTCACGGATGAGCTTCATGCCCGCCTGGCCCGGCGTGCGCCCGCCCTTCTTTGCGTTGCACCAGATGCAGGCGCAGACGAGATTCTCCCACGATTCCCCGCCGCTCTGGGCCCGCGGGCGGACGTGGTCGATCGAGAGGTCCGCGGTGGGGAAGTGCTTGCCGCAGTACTGGCACTGGTTGCGGTCGCGGGCGAAGAGGTTCCGCCGGTTGAGCTTCACCGACTGCGCCGGCAGCCGGTCGTAGCCGAGCAGGCGGATGATCCGCGGCACCGCGATCTCGGTCCGCACCGTCCGCACCCAGTCGTGCCGCTCGCGCTCGAACTCGGCCTGGTAGGCCGCGACCTCCTGCCAGGAGCCGAAGTCGTAGTTCAGGTACTTGCCGTCATCCACGTGGATGACCTCGGCCAGCTCCTTGGCCAGCAGCACGAACGCCCGCCGCGCCGAGACGACGCGGATCGCCATGTACAGCTTGTTGAGGACCAGCACCTTGGAGTCGAGGCCGTGGCCGAAGCGCTCCAGCACCGCGCCCGAGGGCCCCACCAGGAACGACGCGTCCGCACTCTCCGCATCGGGCACATCGTGCTCGTGATGCCGGCCGTGCTGGTCGCGATCGAGGCGGTGCATCCCGGACCCTTGAAAGAAAGGGCGGGGCGTTCCCGCCCGTACATCTGCCCCCAAGGATAGTGGGGCCGCTCGCTTCTTTCAACGTGGATGGTCGGTATCGGGTTGGGTCGCGGCCCGCGCCGGTGTCGCCGGTAGCATTCGGCGCATGCCCCGACCGCAGTTCGAGGACCGCCGCGCGCACATCCGGACGGTGATGGGCGCGGTGCTGGAGGCCTGCGATCCTGCCGCGTGCATCCGGCGTTCCCTGGGCGATCACCCCTGCACCTTCGCCCGGCCCGCCGTCATCGCCATCGGGAAGGCCGCGGCCGCGATGTACCGCGGCTGGTGCGACAGCGCGGGGGTCCCGGAGCACCGCATCCTCGTGATCCCCGCCGGCATGCCCGGGCCGCCGGGTGCGATCCCGGGCGATCACCCGCTCCCCGGGGATGCCAGCATCGCCGCCGGGCTTGCCATCCGGGGGTTCATCTCCGAACGGTCGGCGCGCCGTGATTGCGACGGCCTGGCGCTCCTGCTCTCGGGGGGGGCTTCGGCCCTCGTGTCCAGCCCCGTCGAGGGTCTGCCGGCCGGGGCATACCGGGCGGTGATCGAATCGCTCCTGAAGTCCGGGGCGGACATCACCGAGCTGAACACCGTCCGCAAGCACGCCGAGCGGCTCAAGGGCGGCCGACTTGCCGGGCTCGCCTCGCCCCTCCCGATCGATGCGCGGATCCTGTCCGATGTCCTGGGTGATGATCCCTCGGTCATCGCCTCGGGCCCGGTCTCCCCCGACCCCAGCACCTACGGCGACGCCCTGGCGGTGCTCGACCGGCGCGGGATCGCGGTTTCCGAGCTCCGGGAGGTGCTCCGGGAGGGTGCGCGGGGGGGGCGGCCGGAGACCCCCAAGCCGGGGGACCCCATCTTCGGCGGTGTCCGCACCCGCATCGTGGGGAACAACGGGACCGCGCTGCTCGCCGCGGCCGAAGCCCTCCGCCGGCTCGGCTTTACGGCGGTCGAGACGGTGGCGGGGGTCACCGGCGAATCCGCCGAAGTCGGCCGCCGCATCGCCGAGGAAGCGATCCGGCTCCCGGCCCTCGCGGCGCGGGTCTGGGGGGGCGAGACAACGGTGACCGTGGGCGCTGGCGCTGGCCGCGGCGGGCGGAACCAGGAACTGGCCCTCGCGGCCGCGCTGGTCATCGCGGGGCATCCGAGTATGGCAATCGCGGCCTTCGCGACGGATGGGGTGGATGGCCCGACGCCCGCGGCGGGGGCCATCGTGGACGGGGAGACCATCCCGGGGGCGATCGCCCGGGGGGTGGACCCGCGAGGGGCCGTGGCTAATCACGACAGTTTTGGCTTCTTTGCGTCGCTCGGGGGGGCGTTGCTGGAGCCGGGGCCGACCGGGACGAACGTGAACGATCTGGCCGTCGTGCTCCGCTATTGAGCCAAGTGGTGCAACCGACTGGACTGGGGTTCCGGTATCTAGTATGGTTCAGGCCCCCCGGTCGGGGGGTTCCAGCGGGGTCATCGTTCTGCACCCCTGGTTTTCGGGATCGGGTGTTGAGGCCCGGCCGAATAGTGGATGGTGCCCGAGCCCGGATCCTTCGTGGACCGGCCGGAGCGGAGGTTCAACGCATGAAATCGGCACGGCGGCCCGGATTCACCCTGATCGAGCTCCTGGTGGTGATCGCGATCATCGCCCTGCTCATCTCCCTGCTGCTCCCGGCGCTGGGCGAGGCCCGCAAGGCCGCTCGCCTCGCGGTGGGCATGTCGAACGAGAAGCAGCTCATCACCGGCGGCAACAGCTACACCGCCGACTTCTCCGACCGCATCTTCTCGTACTCCTGGGTCAAGGGGAAGACCTACTGGCAAGCCGGCGATCCGGCCGCCGCGGGCTTCAACCCCAACGTGGCGGACAACACCAAGGCCGCTTTGCAGCAGATGACCTACATCATCCGCAAACGCGGCGACCGGAACACGATGCCGAACCTGACGGGCGTGAACCTCTTCCCGCACCTCACCTACAACCACCTGGTGATGCAGGACTACCTGGCGCAGCTCCTGCCGGACCCCTGCGTCATCAACCCCGAGGATCGGAACCGCCTGGCCTGGTCGAAGGATCCCAAGGGCTACGACGCCGGCCTGTACGCGCCCAACCTGGGCATCGGCGGCTACAACATGCGTCACCCCTACGGCGCCTCGTACCGCGTGATCGCGGCCTCCTTTGACAAGAGCCCGCGCGGCTCGCGCATCTTCACCGCGACCACGTCGGGCCAGGTGATCGTTTGGGGCAACGGCGAGTACGGCAACAAGAAGATCGGGGATGTCGCCCAGCCCGGCCAGAAGGTCTGGCTGTACGACACGGTGGGCCGCCACTTCGGCAAGTTCGGCTGGTGGCAGTACGCCGGTTTCGCGACGTCTCGGCAGCCCCTGGGCTTCTTCGACGGCCACGTCGCGACGTACATGAACGAGGATGTGAACGAGGGCGGCAATCCGAATGTCCCACCGCCCGGACCGAATGCCCCCTGGCCAAACCACTACCACACGTATGCGCCTTCGGCGATCGAGCCGCCCGCCGGCCCGGGGATGCCGCAGGCCCAGCCCTACTTCACCTTCACCCGCGGCGGCCTGAAGGGCAACGATGTCCGCGGCGGCGATGTCCGTACCAACGGGTACTGATCGCCCCACGTTCGCTCGCACTCAGTCTCAAAGACCCCGGCGCACCCGCGCCGGGGTTTTTTGTTTCGGCCGGCGGGCCCCATACACTCCGGCACTATGAAGATTCTGATCGCGGACAAGTTCGAGAAGTCGGGGATCGAGGGTCAAGGCCGCGGGCGCGGACGTGGCGTACGAGCCGACCGCCGGTGCGGAGGGGCTGGCCGCGGCAGTGGCGAGCGCACGGCCGGAGATTCTCGTGGTCCGCTCCAGCAAGGTGCCGGCGCCGGTCATCCAGGAGTTCACGGGCGTGAAGGGGATCATCCGCGCCGGGGCCGGGGTCGACAACATCGACGTCGCCGCGGCCAGCGCCAAGAGCATCGGCGTCTGCAACTGCCCCGGGACCAACGCCGTCGCGGTCGCCGAACTGACGATGGGGCTGCTGCTCGCCTGCGATCGGCGCATCGTGGACCAGACGGGCGCGCTCCGGTCCGGGACATGGAACAAGAAGGAGTTCGCGGCCGCACGGGGGCTCAAGGGTTCCACGCTGGGCGTGGTCGGGCTGGGCGCGATCGGCCGCGCGGTCATCCAGCGCGCGAAGGCGTTCGAGATGAACATCATCGCGTGGTCGCGCTCGCTCACCGAGCAGGAGGCGCGGGCGCTCGGCGTCCGCTTCGGCGGCAGCGACCGGGCCTCGCTGCTCGGATTCCTGCCGGAGTGCGACTCGGTGAGCATCCACATTGCACTCACGCCGGAGACGAAGCGATTCTGCGATGCCGAGTTCTTCTCGGCGATGAAGCAGGGCGCGTACTTCATCAACACGTCGCGGGGCGGCGTGGTCGATGAGGCCGCGCTGCGTGCGGCCGCAGCGCAGAAGAATCTCAGAGTCGGCCTGGATGTGTACGAGCACCAGCCCGCCACCCCGCAGGCGGCGTTCACGACCGAGACGGCGAGCCTGCCGAACTCGGGCTTCACGCACCACTGCGGGGCCTCGACGGATCAGGCCCAGCAGGCCGTCGCGGAGGAGGTCGTGCGGATCGTGCGGGTCTACTCGCAGACCGGGCGGCTGGAGAATCGGGTCAACTGAATCGGCCCGACCGACCTGGCTAACAAACTGCAAACCCATTTGTTGGGCGGCTTTTGCTGGACAGGGCGGACGCGGCGCGGTAGGTTTATGCGGTGGTGCCCGTTCTGGGCGGCACCGGCGGGGTTGTTGGTTCTTTGCTCCGCCGAGATCGAAAACTGTTCCGACTTAGTCGGCCACAACTGAACAGCACGCCCACGGTCCACGCTTCGGGGCGCGGGCCGCGACCGCGTGCATTTCGGCGGAGAAACTCCATGATCCAGAAGCGACGCGGACGGGCATTCACGCTCATCGAGCTGCTGGTGGTGATCGCGATCATCGCCCTGCTCATCTCCCTGCTGCTCCCGGCGCTGGGCGAGGCCCGCAAGGCCGCTCGCCTTGCGGTGGGCATGTCGAACGAGAAGCAGCTCATCACCGGTGGCAATAGCTACACCGCCGACTTCTCCGACCGCATCTTCTCGTTCTCCTGGCTGAAGGGGAAGACCTACTGGCAACCGGGCGATCCGGCCGCCGCCGGGTTCAACCCGCTTCCGCCCACCAACAACATCGCCGCCCTGCAGCAGATGACCTACATCATCCGCAAGCGCGGTGACCGGAACACGATGCCGAACCTGGCGGGCGTGAATCTCTTCCCGCACCTCACCTACAACCACCTGGTGATGCAGGACTACCTGGCGCAGCTCCTGCCGGACCCGTGCGTCATCAACCCCGAGGACCGCAACCGCCTGGCGTGGTCGAAGGACCCCAAGGGCTACGACGCCGGCCTCTACGCGCCCAACCTGGGCATCGGCGGCTACAACATGCGTCACCCCTACGGCGCCTCCTACCGCGTCGTCCCCGCCTCGTTCGACAAGAGCCCGCGCGGCTCGCGCATCTTCTTCGCGGGCACGTCGGGGTTCCTGATCATCTACCCCAACACCGGCGAGTACGGCAACAAGAAGATCGGCGACGTCGCCCAGCCCGGGCAGAAGGTCTGGCTGTACGACACGGTCGGCCGCCATTTCGGCAAGTACGGCTGGTGGCAGTACGCCGGGTTCGAGACCTCCCGGCAGCCTTTGGGCTTCTTCGACGGCCACGTCGCGACCTACCTCAACAAGGATGTGAACGAGGGCGACGACCCCAACCGCGCGCCGCCGAACGGCGGGAACCCCTGGCCCGCCCCGGTTACGCACGTCTACGCACCCTCGCCCATCGAGCCGCCCGCCGGCAACCCCATGCCGCAGGCTAAGCCGTACTTCGTGTTCACCCGCGGCGGCCTGAAGGGCAACGATGTCCGCGGCGGTGATGTCCGTACGAACGGCTACTGATTCCTGAGTAAGGGAGCGTCGCTTCCGCTCGCAACTCCCGCTCGCAACCCCACTGTCACCGAGAAACCCCGGCGAACTCGCCGGGGTTTTCTACGCGCTCCGCGGCCGCGGGCTCGCCGAGGGCCTCGCGGTAGATGGCCTCGAACTCGGCCACGTGCGCCGGGTAGCTCCGCAGGATCGGCGTCGCTTCGTGTATCTCGCGGGGGCTCGGGATCGTGACCTCGCCCCGCACCAGTGAAGCGACGGCCGCGGCCAGCTCGTCCGGGCGTCCGCCGGCCACCAGCAGGCCGTTGAGGGGCGGTTTCACCCATTCCGGGGGCCCGCCAAGCCGCGAGGAGATCACGAACTTGCCCGCGTGGAGGTGTTCGAGCAGGACGAGCGGGGAGTTCTCGAACCACGCGTGCGGCAGGACGCCGACGTCGTACTCGTTCCCCGCGCCGATGAGCTGGAGGAGGTCGTAGCCGCCGGCGAAGGAGACCTCCGGGAAGGGGCTCAGCGCCTTGCGCAGCACCCAGTCGTTCCCCTGCGCGCGGAAGTGGAACTGGCACCGCTGGCGGACCTCGCGCGGGAGCAGAGGGATGGCCTGCGCGAAGATGTCGATCCCCTTGCTGGGGCGCATCGCCCCGAAGAAGCCGAAGCGCAGCGGGCGGGCTGCGGTGGCGGGGTCCCAGGGTCGGAGGTGGTAGTAGGGAGAGCGCCGCGTGCGGCGGTTGATCTGGTCGAAGTGGGGCTGGCCCAGGCGGACCACCCGGGTCCGGGCCTCGTCCAGGCCCATCCGGATGTACACACGGCGGACGAAATCGCTCGGCGGCGTGACGAGGGAGGCGTGGTTGAGGGCGTCCACGCCGGCGAGCCGGCGCCGGCCGTACTCGTTCAGCACGGTGAGGTGGTGCGTGGCGGCAAGGAACCGCTCGTTCTCGTCGCGCTCGGTGGGCGCCACGGGGGCGCGGCGCTGGTCGTTTCGCTCCGCCGTGTAGTTGTGGCGGATGAGGCCGTCGCCCGGTTCGTCGGCGTCGAAGCCCGCCGCCAGCTCGGGGTCCGGATCGCGGGCGTTGGGCATCTCCGGCCGCATCCCGGCCCGCAGCTCGCGGAGGCGGATCTTCGCGTCCTTCCCCGCCCGGCGGAGCCATCCGGAGACCTCGATTCCGACGAACCGCTCGAAGGTGTGCCCGAAGCGGCGTTTCCGGCGGGCCGCGGCCGCGGGCCGCGAGCGGATGCAGGAGACGCATTTGGCGCCGCCCTCGTAATCGCGGCAGAGCCGCGTCTCGCCCTGCATGAGGTCGACCTGCGGGCAAACGAACCAGTAGTTGTGGGGGGTGACGATCACCGCCCGGCCGCTCTCGCGGATCGCGCGGATGAGCGAGAGGGGGAACCCCTCGAGGCTGTGGATATGGACAACCTGGACGCGGTGCTCGTCGAGCCACGAGAGCACGAGCCGCGACTGGGCGGCGTGCTCCAGCTCTTGACGCATGTTCTGGAAGTTGTACGACGCGGGCGAGACGTTGGGGCTGTTGAAGAGGTCGTAGCACTCGATGCCCCGCCAGCGCTCGATGTGGCGGATGTGCATCCGCGGCCGCAGGTCGTAGCGCCGCCCGGAGGCGAGGTAGAGCACGTGGTGCCCGGAGAGCGCGAGCCCTGCGGCGAGCTCCGACGCGGAGAGGTTGTAGCCGGAACCCTGCGTGCCCTGGAAGGCAAGGCGGGCCCAGCCGAGAATGGCGATGCGGAGCGGCCGATCCGTGACGGGCCACCCGGGGGGCGGACTGGGTTGGTTGCTCGGGTGCATCGGGCTCCGCTTCAGCCGTACTTGGAGGTCGAAACGTAGGGCCGCACACGGGCGGCGTACAGGGCGCACTTCAGCGCGGTGACGGCCCAGCGCCGGAGGAACGCCGCCCGCACCGGCCAGCCGTCCCACTCCATCTGCGCCAACCCGGGCCGGCGCCGGTCGATGTGGATGTTGCAGCGGCCGCGGATCATCGGCAGGTCGTTGCTCTGCTCGAAGACGATCACGGCGGTGGGGGGCTTCTTCAGGAACCCCTTCTGCGCGTTCCACTTGGAGCCGCGGTTGGGCTCAAAAACGACTCGCGCGGGGCGGGAGAGCCCGCCGACGCCGCCGTCCGCGATCGGGTCCGGCACGTGATCGCGGGTCATGTAGAACCATTCGGGCTGCTCGGCGATGCGGTCGGCATCGGCCAGCGCGTACCCGAGCCGGATGCGCAGCTCGTCGGCCCAGCGGATGCTTTCCGGGTGGGAGCACATGACGGCGACCCGGGCATCGGGCCGCAGCGCCCCGGCGACGTCGAGCGCCTTGATCAGCGGGATGAACGGCGGCTCCTCGAACTCGAGCTTCCCGCCGCGGCCGGTGACGATGTCCTCCGCGGTTCGGCGGAAGATCTCGGCGTGGAAGAGGCGGCAGTGCGTCATCGCCTTGCGTGATTCCACCAGCAGTGCGCCCAGCCGGCGCATCGTGGCCTTGCGCAGGGCAGCCCCCCCGAAGACCTTCTGGATGAGCCAGACGAGGTTCCGCTGGGCGTAGTACCCGCGGGTCGGCGTCAACTTGCTGAGCCAGTACGTGTGGAACACCACGGCGTCGAGGTCGCAGACGACCTTGTAGCCGGCTTTCGCGAAGCGCAGGCACCAGTCTGCATCGTCGCAGTAGATGAAGTAGCGGTGATCCCAGAAACCCACACGCTTCACCGCCGACCACCGCGCCAGCAGGCTGCACGCCGAAACGACGTCGACCTCCCGAACGCCGCGGAAATCACGCTTCCCGCGCGTGCCGCCGACCTCGTCGACCCAACGCTGGTGGCTCTGGGCGAGCCGGTGCGACGGCCGCGGCTCCGGGCCCATCCAGCCGTTGTCGTAGTCGAAATAGATGGTGGTCTCGATGGTCGTCTCGCGGTCATCGAAGTCCACAGTCCGCGAGCCCACCAGCCCGACCTGCTCATCCGCCTCGGCGGTGGCGACGAGCTGCTCGAGGGCGTTGTCCGGCAGATCGACATCGTCGTCGACAAGCCAGGCGTAATCCAGGCCGCTGCCGGTCCGATCCAGAAACTGCTCGGCAAAGGCGAGCCCGGTGTTGAACCCGCCGCACCCGCCGTGGTTGTGGGCGTTGGCGATGATGGTCAGCGACGCGAAGCCACCGGAGTTTCCTGCTGCGTCGGCGGCGTGCCCGGGCCGGGGTTCAGCGCCGCGCTTGCGGAACGCCGGCTGGTGGGCCGCGGCCGTGGCGTTGTCATAGATGGCGTCGGGCCGCCAGCGCTCGGCCAGGAAGGCGACGGTGCCGTCTGTCGACCCGTTATCGATGACCACCACATCCAGGCTCGACAGGGCGTAGCCCTGCCTGGCTAATGCCCGCAGCACGACATCCACAGCCGCCCGACGGTTCCAGGTCACGATCAGGGCCGCAACCCGCGGCAGGGTGGCCCGGGGCTCGACGGGTTCCACGCGCACCGGAGAGGCCACGCCGAGGGATGGAGGGGGGCTGCTCGCAGAAAGTGTTGCCAATGCTTCGTCCCTGATGAAACCCGATCGCCCGGCGCAAGCCGCACGGCCCGCTCAGGATAGCGGCCCCGTGTAGATGTTTTCGATCTCGCGGGCGTGTTCAGCCATGCTCTTGGGGGGGCGGACCCTAGCCCGGAGCGCGTCGAGGGTGCCGGGATCCCGGGCGATGGCCGCGATCCGCCTCGCCAAGTCCCA
Source organism: Planctomycetota bacterium (assembly GCA_023429345.1). Taxonomy (GTDB): domain Bacteria; phylum Planctomycetota; class Phycisphaerae; order Phycisphaerales; family UBA1924; genus JAEYVB01. The sequence continues at coordinate 1,560 of JAEYVB010000181.1, read as the reverse complement.
GCGGTCGTTGCCACGGAAGAGCAGTCCGTTCTCCCCGTCGCGGATGAAGTCGGGGATGCCCCCGAGCTCAGCGCCCAGGACGGGCACGCCGCAGGCCTGAAACTCCATGACGGTCTGAGGGGCGTTGTCCCACCAGACGCTGGTGACCAGCCCCAGATCGATCCCTTCCAGCAACTCCGGGATTCTTTCGTATTCGTATCCATGGAGCAGCGTCAGGCCGGCGAGCTCCGGCTCGAGCTTCCGGAACGCGGGTTCCATCTGCTCGCCCGCCAGCGCGTAGACGTGCAGGTGGATTCGTTTCAGCACCTCGGGCGTCAGGATGCCGAGCGACTCGGCGAGCATGGGCAAGCCTTTGTAGTAGTTGTTGTACCCGAGGAAGGCCATGTGGATCGGGCGACCGTCGAGCGGCGGCCGCTGCGGGCGGGGATGCTTCGCGGCGATCTCGGTCATCCGGGAGCCGATGTGCAGGGTCGAAATGCGGTCCGCCCGGACTCCCATGGACTCGAACTTCCGGGCGACGAACTCGGACACCGCAAGCACCCGGTCGCAGGAGTTCAGCATGGTGACCATCGCTGCCCGGCGGCGGCCCCAGGGGGCCGGGGTTCCCGAGAATGCCGGTTCGGGCTGGATGATGTTGAGGAGCGGCCTCCGGGCCGGGCGGTCGGCCCACGCCGGCGACCACTCCTCCTCGGCCGGCGGCGGCACGGGAGCCTTAGGGGGCGCGGGCGGCGGGGTTCTTGTTCGTCGGAGGATTCTTTCGAGCAGGGTGGTACGGTGCGGCCCCGCCGGTTCCCCCCAGCCCGACCACTCGGGCGGGAGTTCCTGACCGAGGAAACTGGCGACGGCCCGCCGCTTTTCGCTTTCGGGGTCCACAGTTGGGATGCACATTCGGCAGGCGCGGCCCGCTTCGAAGTCGAAGCAGGGGCGGCGGTGACCCTGCATCAGGTACACCTGCGGGCAGAGCGTGTGGTAGTTGTGGAGCGAGTAGACGATGCGGACCCCGGGGGCGCCCCGCCGGATCGCTCGTATGCAGCCGGCGGAGAACCCCTCGATATTGTGGAAATGGGCCACATCCGGTCGGATTTCAGCCGCCCAGGCGGCGACCACGTGCTCCAGATCGGGAGAAGTGATCTCGCCCAGGGGGTCCCTGAACTGAGCCAGCGAGGGTGCCAGCACGGGCGAGTTCACTACCTCGTAGGCGGCGACCCGTTGCCAGGGGTCCAAGCGTCGAATGAAGCAGTCACCCGGACTGAGGGACCCCGAGGGGGCTCCCGGCCGCGGCTCGTAGGTAGTGCCGCCGCAGAGGGACACTACCTCGTGCCCCCTGCCGACCAGCTCGGCGGCCAAGGCCTGGCAATAGCCATTGACCCCGCCGCCGGAAACCGCCCCGTGGCTGATTCTGGCCCAGTTGATGAGAACGACACGCATCCGGGGAGCAGGGTAACGCGACGGGGGCGGCGCGCGGCACCGAGGGTCCCCAGGACGGCCCGGGTCGGACCTAGGATCGCTGACTCGGACCCGCCGGGATAGCCGCCCGGGGGCTTGCCCCACCCCCGACCG
>JAEYVB010000316.1 GCA_023429345.1 Planctomycetota bacterium | reverse complement strand
GCGTGGCTGAAGGGGCGGTGCGGCGCGGGTGCCGGGGATTCATGCGGATACCAACCAAGAACCTGATATACTGGGGAACGTGCCCCAGAGGGGGGCCGCACGCACCTTCCACACAGCGAGAATTTCCCATGAAGCGCAGCATCGTTCTGTCGTTGATCGCCGCCGTCGGTCTGAGCTCTTCCTGCTTTGCGCAGGCGGACAGCGGGCGTCCGCAGCCGCAGCGGAAGCCCGACAGCGCCGGCGACCGGCCGCGGGTTCAGGCTCCGGCGGATGCCAAGCCGGCGGGGCAGCCCGGGATGGAAGACCCCGAGGCGATGATGAAGGCGTACGTCGAGGCGGCGAAGCCGGGCCCGATGCACGAGAAGCTGATGAAGGGCGCCGGCGTGTGGGACGGGCAGATGAAGCACTGGATGGACCCGAGCCAGCCGCCGATGGAGAGCACGTGCGTGACGACCTGCACGCCGATGGTCGAGGGCCGGTTCCTCCGCTGCGAGGTGTCGGCCGAGATGCCGGGGATGGGCAAGTTCACCGGGTACGGGATCTACGGGTACGACAACGTCGCCAAGGAGTTCCAGCTGAACTGGGTGGACAACATGGGCTCGGGGATGACCACGGGGACGGGCGAGCTCTCGGACGATGGGAAGGTCCTGACGTGGACGATGACGTTCAACTGCCCGATCGCCAACGGCCCGATGAAGATGCGGCAGGTCGAGACGTTCATCGACGAGAATCACAACAAGATGGAGATGTTCGCGGCCGGCCCGGACGGCAAGGAAATGAAGGTGATGGAGATCATGAACACCCGCCGCGCCGGGAGCGAGGGCACGCGTCCGGGCGACGCGGTCCGCCCGACGCTGCGCGGGACGGACGAGCCGCGGCGGTAATCGTCGCGTCACGATGGTCTTTCAGCGCGGGCCGCCTTTGCGGGCGGCCCGCGGTCTTTTACGGAGGGCTGCCCATGATCACCGGTTTGCACGCGCTGGTGTACACGCGGGAGGCGGAGAAGGCGCGGGCCTTTTTCCGGGATGTGCTGGGATTCGGGCACGTGGATGCCGGGGATGGGTGGCTGATTTTCAAGGCCCCGCCGGCGGAGCTGGGGGTCCACCCGCTGGAGGGGGAGGGGCCGGGGAAGCACGAGCTGTACTTCATGTGCGACGATGTCCATAAGACCGTCGCCGAGCTGAGGGCCAAGGGAGTGGAGTTCACCGGCGAGGTCGAGGACCACGGCTACGGGCTGGTCACGGCGTTCCGGCTGCCCGGCGGGGAATCGGTCGGGCTGTACCAGCCGCGGCATCCGACGGCGATGAACCTCGCCTGAGCGGCCCCTAGGCTCCCGCCATGCCCGAGCCGCGTGTCGCCGAAGAGTCGCCTGTGCCCCCCGAGCCGCTGGATCCCCCGGCGGCGTTTGTGCCGGCGGCGCGGGAGCTGGGGATCGAGTTCGAGGCCGGCGAGGTGGAGAGGCTCGGTGCGTACCTGGCGCTGCTGCTGGAGACGAACCGGCGGTTCAATCTGACGGCGGTGACGGATCCGGCGCAGGCGTGGACGCGGCACATCCTGGATTCGCTCACGGTGGTGCAGGTGCTCGCGGACCTTCCCGAGGGGGCGCGGGTGATCGATGTCGGGTCGGGCGGGGGGCTGCCGGGCCTGCCGCTGGCGATCGTGATGCCCCACCTGAGGTTCACGCTCCTGGAGGCGACGGGTAAGAAGGCGGAGTTTCTGCGGGTGGCGTGCGCGGCGCTCGGGCTGACAAACGTGGCGGTGGTCAATGCCCGGGCGGAGCGGGCGGGGCAGGACCCGGCGCACCGCGAGCGGTACGACGCGGTGACGGCGCGGGCGGTTGGGTCGCTGGCGGTGCTGGCGGAGTTGACGGCACCTTTGGCGCGGGTACCGGGCGAGGGGGAGGCCCCCAGCCGCGTGGTGCTCATCAAGGGGCAGCGTGCGGGTGAGGAGCTGGCGGAGGCGAAGGCGGCGCTGCACATGCTGCACGTGACGCACGCGGGGACGATGGACACGCCGACGGGGAAGCTCGTGATTCTGGAGAAGCAGCGCAAGACCCCGGGGCGATACCCGAGGCGCGAGGGGGAGCCGAACCGGCAGCCGCTGGGGCTTTGAGGCTTGGCGGGGCTCGGACCGGCGGTGCTTCTCGGGCCCTTTGGTGTACTTCAAACGTGGAGAAGGGGCGTGGCAATGACGACCACTGCGATTCCGATCCCGAATCGGCGATTACCGTCCTTGGGTCCGGTGCGATACAGGCTGGGCGCAAGTCCGAGGTATAAGCACAAGGGCAAGAGAAGCGCGATTTCCTCCTCCGACAGGCCCCGATGGCCCGCCGCCTTGAATGCGACTTTCCAGGGGTAGCCAAGCGCCCGGATCTCCAGCACATCCGTGTTGAAGCCGTAGAAATCGGCCAGAGGCGCCATGAGCACGATGATGCCGGCGCACGTGGCTGGGAGGATCAGATGCGACGGACGCAGCGGGGACGGCTTGTAAGCGATCTCCTGACGTGTGCCTGCATCGGCACCGCACTCCGGACAGCGCACGTGGTCGGCCGCGCGGGGCAAGCCCGCGAGGTCGTAGCCGCAAGCGTTACAGGTGGAGGAATGAGCCTGGACGGAACTTGTCACCGGTCGCATGCTTCCCATCGTGCTGAGCAGGAACAGCACGAGGGTCAGGAACCCGAGGAACAGCATTATCCGAGTTTGTACGCCGAGACGCTGGTTCGGGTGCGGCTCAAGGTTTCGGGCGGCCCGTGCCGCGGAAAGCCGCCTGTCGGATTCGAACCGACGACCTGCGCATTACAAATACGCTGCTCTACCAGCTGAGCTAAGGCGGCGATCGGGGGCCCCGTCGGGTGCCCGGGGCAAGGATAGGGGCTTTTCGTCGCGGCCGGGGGGCCGGGTGCGAACGGGGGCCGAATCGGGCATAATGGGCGGCGGGGGCGGGGGATACGCCCAGCGGCACTTTATGGAGACAACAGCGGAATGGAGACGATCGCGGTCATCGGGGCGGGATTCAGCGGGAGCATGGTGGCGGCGCACCTGGTGCGGCTGGCGTCGGCGGCCGGGCGGGAGCGGCGGGTTGTGCTGGTGGAGCGGGGCGGCCGCTTCGGCCGCGGTGTGGCGTACGGGACGACATGCGCGAGCCACGTGCTGAACGTCCCGGCGGGGCGGATGAGCGCGTACGAGGATGATGCGGACCACTTTCTGCGGTGGGCGCGGGGGCGCGACTCGGCGGTGCAGGGGGGGAGCTTCCTGCCGCGGATGGTGTACGGGGAGTACGTGGAGCACGTGCTGGACGAGGCGGCGCGGATGGCGGGGAACGGGGTCTCGCTGGAACTGCGGCGGGGGACTGCGGTCGGGCTCGACCGCCTGCCCGGGGGCGCTGCGGTCCGGTTGTCGGATGGGGAGACGATCGCCGCGGAGCGCGTGGTGCTGGCGGTGGGGAACTTCCCGCCGGCCGACCCGCCGCTGAGGGACCGCTCGGCGCTCTCGAGCCCGCTGTACCTGCGCGATCCGTGGGAGATGGCCCGGTACGACGCCCTTGATCGTGAGGCGGGCGTGCTGCTGGTGGGCACGGGGCTGACGATGATCGATGTGGTGCTGGAGCTGGCGGCGCGGGGGTGGCAGGGGCCGATCACCGCGATCTCGCGGCGGGGGCTGCTGCCGCAGCCGCACCGCTCGCCGGCGAAGCCCGTGCACCCCGAGCCCCCGGCGGACTTGCGCGAGTGGGAGCCGACGGCCCGCGGGATGCTGCGGCGGCTCCGGGCGGAGGTCGAGAGGCAGGCGCGGGAGGGGATCGACTGGCGCGAGGTGGTGACCTCGCTCCGGCACGACACGGCGGAGC
>JAEYVB010000054.1 GCA_023429345.1 Planctomycetota bacterium | reverse complement strand
CCGTGGTCGTGATGACCGCCTTCGCCGCCGTGGACACGGCGGTCAAAGCGATCAAGCTCGGCGCCTTCGACTACATCACCAAGCCCTTCGAGGGCGACGAGCTGGTGATCGCCGTCAAGCGCGCGATCCAGCACGCCGGCGTCGTCCGTGAGAACGCGCTGCTCCGCATCGCCGTCGCCGAGGGCGCGGGCCGCGCGCCCTGCGCAGCCCCCACCGGCAGCGCCAGCGGCCTGGACCGCATCATCGGCAACTCCCCGGCGATCCGCCGCGTCAAGGAGCAGGTCCTCGCCGTCGCGGAGAGCCAGGGCACCGTCATGATCTGCGGCGAATCCGGCTCCGGTAAGGAGGTCGTCGCGCGGGCCATCCACGACCTCTCGCCCCGCGGCCGCTCGCCGTTTCTGGCGGTCAACTGCGCCGCCCTTTCCGAGGCCCTCCTCGAGAGCGAGCTCTTCGGCCACGAGCGGGGCGCGTTCACCGGCGCTGAGCGCCTCCGCAAGGGGCGGTTCGAGCTCGCGGATGGCGGCACGCTGCTCCTGGATGAGGTCAGCGAGATCAGCCCGCAGATCCAGGCCAAGCTCCTCCGCGTCCTTCAGGAGCGGGCCTTCGAGCGCGTCGGCTCGAGCCAGACCATCGGCGTCGATGTCCGCATCGTCGCGACCAGCAACCGCGACCTGCCGCAGTCGGTCGCCCGGGGCGAGTTCCGCCAGGATCTTTTCTTCCGGCTCAACGTGCTGCCCATCCATCTCCCGCCGCTGCGTGACCGCGTGGAGGATGTCCCCGCGCTGGCCGAGCACTTCGTCCGGATCTTTTGCCAGCGGGAGGGCCGAGCCGAGACCACGCTCGACCCGGAGGCGATGGACCTGCTCCGCGGCTATGCCTGGCCCGGCAACGTCCGCGAGCTTCAGAACATCTGTGAGCGGGCCGTGGTGCTCTCGACCGCCCGGCAGGCCCGGGGCGGCGAGGTCCGCCCGATCGGTCCGGAGGTGATCCGGCCGTGGCTGGGCGTGGGCGTGATCCCCACCGCGCCGGCCGCGGCCGCGGCCCAGGCGCCCATCGGCGTCATCGAGCCTAAGCACGAGCCGACCGCGACCAGCGGGAGCAACGGCAGTATCAAGCCGCTGGAAGATCTGGAGCGGGAGGCGATCGTCAGCGCCCTGCGCCGCTTCAACGGCCACCGCCAGAAGACCGCCGTCGCTCTGGGCATCGGCGTCCGCACCCTCGGCCTCAAGCTCAAGAAGTGGAAAGAAGAGAAGCTCGTGGCCGAAACGCTCTAACGGGCGTGGCATCGAGCTTCCGCTCGATGCGCATCGCCCGGAAGGGCGATGCCACGGGGAGGGCGGATTGGCCCGGTCTTTGCGAGGCGATCAAACGTGTTCATCGGCGATGTCTTGAGCTCCGGCGCCCTCCCCTCCCTGGAAGCCACCCTGCGCTTCTCCGGGGAGCGCCACCGGCTCATTGCCCACAACATCGCGAACCTCGACACGCCGGACTTCCGCCCGGCGGATGTGTCCCCGGGCACCTTCCAGACCGCCCTTTCGGAGGCCATCCAGCACCGCCGCCGCCAGGGTGGCGGGATGCAGGGCGAACTCCGCATCGGCGGCGGGCGCGAGATCCAGCAGGCCGCCGATGGCAGGCTGACCCTCTCCCCCCGCACCCCCTCGGGCAACATCCTGTTCCACGACCGCAATAACCGCGATCTCGAGCGGCTGATGCAGGACCACGCCGAGAACGCCGGCGTCTACCGCATCGCCGCCGACCTGCTCCGCTCCCGGTACGCACAGCTCCGCGAGGCCATCGCCGAACGCGTCTGAACCGCCGCTCCTCACTGACTCTGATTACCCCTGGCCATTCCCATGTACGGCACCCTCGACATCTCCACCAGCGGCATGATCGCCCAGCGAACGCGCCTGGAGGTGATCGCCGCCAACATCGCCAACAAGGACGCCATCCTTGATTCGACGGGCCGCGTAAACCCTTACCGCCGCAGACAGGTCCATTTCGCCGCCGGGGACCCCACCGCACGCACGGCCGCGGGGCGGTCCATGGGCGTGCACGTGGCCGAGATCCAGGTCAATCAGGACGCCGTGCGGCTCAAACGCGATCCCGGCAACCCGCTGGCGTACAAGTCGGGACCGAACGCCGGGTACGTTCCCATCCCCGATATCGACCCCGTCACCGAGCAGATCAACGCGATGGAGGCCCTGCGGGCCTACGAGGCCAACGTGATGGCCGCGGAATCGACCAAGACCATGATGGCACAGGCCTTGCGGCTGCTGGCCTGATCGAAGAGACTCCTAAGGCCCCCGGGCCCGTTCGGATAAGCACTCATGAGCGACCCCCTCGGACTAATCGGAGCAGCCAGCCGCATCCAGCCTCCGCGGCCGGAGCCCCTCGGCCCCGCGGGTGGCGGTGGGGGAGCGCAAGGACCGAGCTTCAAAGATGCGCTTCTGCGCAATATCGACGAGATCAACAAGCTCCAGCAGGACGCCGTGGCCGCCGTCGAGGACCTCCAGACCGGCAAGCGGACGGATGTCGAGGGCGTGATGATCGCCACCGCCAAGGCCGACACGGCCTTCAAGATGCTCCAGGCCGTCCGCAATCAGGTGATGCGGGCGTACGAGGAGATCCAGCAGATGCGGGTGTGAGCAGGCTTCCCCGGAGAGTCAGGCTTCGCGATGGCGTCCGGGGTCGGATCCCCGGACCGCCGTCTGCCTGCCTAACCCACATCCTCTAAAAACTGCTTGGTTCGGAAGCCGTAAGACTGTAAAGTGCTCCAGTTCGCCTGTCCATGGAGCGAGGGCAGGCGTGTCTTTATCGGCACGACAAGCTGGAGGCCGGGCGCTTCAGACTCGAGGTTCTTCGTGGTGTGGCACCCCTGGGACGTTTCGGAGGATGCGCCCTTCGAATGGGACAGCGGAAACGGCGCCGACGTTCTCACGCACATCAAGATCGGTCGGCACGAAGGTTCTGTAACGGGTGGCTCGGGCGCTGCTGGTCGATCTGCGAATCCGGGCACGGGTGACGATTTTCTCACACAGCGGTGGGAGGAGACGCCCAGCCCATGAGGGTTGTCAGCTATCTAGTTCTGGTGGCGGCGTCGGTTTGCGGGCCTCGGGTCGGTCTCGGCCAAGCGTGCGCTCCATTCTGGGTTGGTCACGTTCAGGCGGGCACTAAGCTCGGGTTTGTTACCTCCCTAGACGATGGTTCGGCAAAGCACCTGTTTGCGTTGCGTACCTGGACGTATCCATTGAGTGGCTTCCACAGCGTCGTACGCTGGGACGGCTCGGCATGGCACGATGTTTCGCAGGGATTGCCCACTGGTACAGCGTTTGAGCCGGTGGAGGACTCCCTCTTTGTCATGGTCGATCCGACAACGCAGCGAAGACTTCTTGTCAGCCAGTTCAATTTTGGTGGCGACAACCCTCTCCGCCGATACATCTGGAATGGAGTCGCGTGGGAACTTGGTCCATCATGGCTGCAGGATGGATGGTCATTCCAGAACTTGAGCTCTGCTGCCGGGCATCAACTCTACGCGCTCAAGCGGGTCGCGACATCGCCTAACAGATATTGTATAGTTCAATTGATGGATGACCAATGGGTGCAGTTGTCACCTCTGCTCTACAGTGCTCAAAAGCTCTGGGTGGTGGACGACGGCACTGGATCGAGGCTAGCTGTAAGCGGAATAGGAATCGTTGCCTCTGGGCAAGGCAACACGGATGCCATAGGCATTTTCGAGAACGACGCATTCCGGTATCTCGGTAGCACTGGCGTTGGGGTCATCAAAGCTATTGCTAGTTTCGACGATGGGAACGGCTTATCGATTTATGCCGGGGGGGCGACCTCCGGGCCGCCCGCGATGTCCTGCATCCGACAATGGGACCCCGCGTCTGGAACCTGGGTGATCCCCGGGGGTGGAGTAACTGCGCCTGGAATCGCAATGATTTTTTCTATGGCAGTGTTCGATGACGGTGGCGGCCCGCAACTTTATGTGGGGGGATGGTTGAGTTCGGCACCGCAGTTCGGCCTGATTCGGAACATAGCCAAGTGGAACGGTCAAGAGTGGTCATCGGTTGGCCAAGGCCTCGGCGACGGTGCATACCACATGACGGCGTTCGATGATGGGAGGGGACCGTCGCTGTTTGTCGAATCGTCAGCCGTGTTCGGTCAGATGGCTCCTCAAAGCCTCGTCCAGTGGGTTGGCTGCAACGGCCAGTGCTATCCCAACTGCGACAACAGCACCATATCGCCGGCGCTCAACGTAGCCGACTTTTCCTGTTTCCTCCGCAACTTCGCCGCCCGCAATCCTTACGCCGACGGCAACGTAGACGGCGTGCTCGACATCGCCGACTTCACCGGATTCCTGCAGCGGTTCTCCGCCGGATGCCCCTGAGTGGTCAGTGCACCAGGTTCGTCGCGGCCTCGATCGCCTCGACCACCTGCCGCACCTGGAAGGGCTTCTTCAGGAAGCTGTCGAACCCCATGGAGCGGACGCCGCTGGCCTGGCCGTCGGTGAGCTTTCCGCTCATCGCAACGAGGCGGGTCATCTGGAGGCCGTCGTTCTCGTGGACGCAGCGGGCGACCTGCTTGGCCTCGTTGGTCGTGCCATCCCCGAGGTGGATGTCCATCAGGACCACGTGCGGCTTGAACCGCTCGCACTCCATCCCGGCCTCGAAGGCGCTGGCCGCGATCCGGACCTCGTAGTTGGTCTGCTCGGACAGCACCTTCTTCAGGGTGCTGGTGATGTCCTGCTGGTCGTCCACGATGAGGACGCGGGTGCGGCCGGTGGTCAGCCCCTCCAGGGGGATGCCGTGGGCCCGCATGAACTTGATGAGTTCCCCGATGGGGATGCGCCGGTCCTTGGACCCTGGGATGCGGTACCCCCGAAGGGAGCCCGAATCGAACCATTTCGAAACCGTGCGGGGGGCGACGTTGCAGATCTTGGCCACCTCGCCGGTCGTGAGGACGTCTTTTTCCGTGGGCATGGTCACACCTCGATAGAACGCAGGGATGGTCGGCCAGCCCCGTCGGAGTTGGATCGGCCGTCGCGGTAGGGGTCTTGACGATGCGGGGGTCTGGAA
>JAEYVB010000047.1 GCA_023429345.1 Planctomycetota bacterium | reverse complement strand
GGAGGGGCGGGACCTTGGTCTTGATCGCACGCATGGCGATGCCGAGGGCGCCGCGCTGCATGTGGGCGTTGACGCGGTAGCGGGCCAGGCCGGGGACCTCGTAGGAGAAGTCGGCGTCCTTCTGACGCTCGAAGAGCTCCTGGGTCTCCTTGACGGCCATCTGCTCGAAGATGGAGCGGGCGGTCTGGGGGGTGAGGACCGGGTAGTCCATCGGGCTCATCACCTGGTGGACGCGGCAGGTCGGGGGCTGCCCGGCGATGAGGTGCACGTCGGATGCGTCCGCGGCGTGGGCGGCCTTGAGGATGTCGTGCAGGTTCACGGGCTACTACCTCCGGAGCGGGGTCTTCTCGCCCCGGACCGAACGGTGCCGGGGCAAACGGATATCGGCGCTCGCGCCCGAGGGGTTGACCGGGTGGGCCGGGGAACCGCGGGGAGATGTGCCGTCTGCGCCGCGGTCCGGGCGCGCACGCGGCGCAGGCGTCACAGACGGAACCCGGGGGGAGGGGGAACGCGCGGTTATCGGCGGCGGGGGCGGTTTGGGGCACCGCTGCACGCGCGAGGGCGGGCCTTGCGGCTTACCGGACGCCGCGGGCGAGTTGGTCAGGGTCGATGCTGGACGAGCGCTTCCCGGGCGGCGACGGCGAGGCGGTCGGCGCGTTCGTTCTGGGGGTGCTCGTTGTGGCCGCGGATCCAGTGGAAGCTGATCTCGTGCTGCTGGATGAGCCCGTCCAAGCGGAGCCAGAGGTCCTGGTTTTTGACGGGCTTCTTGTCGGCGGTCTTCCAGCCCTTGGCCTTCCAGGAGGCCATCCATTCCTTGAGGCCCTTGAGGACGTAGAGGGAGTCGGAGTAGAGCTCGACGCGGGAGCGGCGTTTGAGGGCGGAGAGGCCCTCGATGACGGCCTGGAGCTCCATCTTGTTGTTCGTGGTGACGAGTTCCGCGCCAGAGGCCTCGACCTCCTTGCCCGTGGCAGGGTGGCGGAGGATGTACCCCCAGCCGCCGGGGCCGGGGTTGCCGGAGCAGGCTCCGTCGGTGTAGAGCTCGACGAGGGGGAGAGCGGACACGGGGGGGAGGATAGCAGGCGCGCCACACCCCGCGGCGCGCCCGGCCTCTTTGCGCTCGTGCCGGGCGTCAGGATCGGCCCGGCCCCGCCAGCGTGCGGTGGTACCGGACCCACTGTGCCATGACTTGCTGGAACGGCTCCTGTTTCCGGGCGAGGTCGGCTTCGCTCTCCAGCGCGATCGATGCGCGGTCCTTGCCGTGCCATTGCAGCAGGCCGGCGGGATCGCGGATGTGCTCGCGCGGCGATGCATCGGGGGGGCTCTTGGCCCCGTGGTGCACCACGACGAGCACTCCCGCGGCGTTGCCGCCTCCGCGGCCGCGGCGGCGGACGTTCGCGGTCGCGAACCACCCGCGGCAGTAGAAGCTGGGGTTGTTCCACTTGACCCCCTCGGTGATGCCTTTCTCGGATCCGAGGATCGCGGAACGGATGCTCTGGAGCAGCGACCTGGTGGGATCGTCCAGGGCGGCCAGGAGGGCATCGACGGATGTGGGGTCGTCGTGCTCGGGCGCCCCGGGGGATGTTCCGGCCTCCGCCCTCCGTTTCTTGACCGGCTTCCTTGCGGGCTTTTTCACGGACTTTTTTTTGGCCTTCTTCACGGGCATAGCTCACCCTCGCGATCATGGTCACGGGTAGCGGTTCAGGCCGTCTTCAGAAACATGGCGTCGAGCTGCTTGTAGCCGATCTCCATGCCGTGCTCCATGCCGGAGGCGAGCGCGCCATCGCGGGCTTCCTTGGTATCGAAGTCGAGCGTCATGCGCATGCGGGTGATGCCGCCCGACTCGGTCAGGTCGATGGAGGCCAGAAGCTCGCCGATGGGGCCGCCGCAGCCCATCTCCATGATCTCGGTGTGGACGATGCGCTCGGGGGGCGTGACCTCCTTGTAGACGCCGTGGATCAGGAGGGCCTGCTGGCCGGTTTCGTCGGTCCACGCCCAGCGGTAGGCGCCGCCCTCGCGGACATCGCCCTCGCACGTGGTCATGGTCCACCCGGGCGGGGCGAACATCCATCGCGGAAGCATCTCGGGATCGGTCATCGCCTTCCACACCAGATGGCGGGGGGCGTTGAACGACCGGGTCATGACGATCCGCGTGTCGGTAGGCGTGGAAACGGCGAGGCTGGCGGTCATGGGTTGTGCTCCTGATTGGGTGCCTGGTGTCAGCGGCGTTTCCGGGAGCGGGGCTCCCGGGCTTTCATCTCGTCGAGAAGGGCGTCGAGCGCCTGGAACTTGCGCTCCCAGTGCTCCCGGAACTGCTCGACCCAGAGGGTCGCTTCCTTGAGGGGTTCGGCCTCCAGCCGGCAGATGTGCTCGCGGCCGGCGACCCGGCGGCGGATCAACTTCGCATCCTCGAGCACGCGCACGTGCTTGGAGGCCGCCGGGAACGACATCTGGAGCGGGGAGGCGAGCTCGCTGAGATTGCGCTCGCCGGCGGCGAGGCTCCGGATAATCTCGCGCCGGGCGGGATGGGCCAAGGCGTGGAAGACGCGGTCGAGGTCGGGGGCACTTGCAACCATATGGTTTACTATACCGTATGGTTGAACGATCGTCAAGGCCGGCCGCCGGAAAGATCAGGGCGCGGCAGCCGCTCCAGGGCCAGGTCGTGGGCCCGGTGGTAGGCGGGGGCGAGGCGGGTCCAGTCGAACTCCCAGCTGAACCGCTCGACGGCGTTGCGGAGGGCGATGCGGTCGCGCCGGCGGAGCTCGCAGAAGTAGAGAAGCTTGCGGGTGAGGTCGGCGGCGGCGTCGTGGAAGCCGCGGCCGCGGCGGCGGAGGACGGTGAGGCCGAGCTCCTCGTGGCCCATGAGGTGCTCGAGGGCGAAGCGGCCGAATCCGGCGAGGTCGCTGGTGATGGCGGGGACGCCGGTGGCGAGGCATTCGAGGGGCGTGTAGCCCCAGGGCTCGTAGAGGCTGGGGAAGATGCCCATGTGGCAGCCGCGGACGAACTGCTCGTACTCGATGCCCCAGAGGGGGTTGGCGGGGTTGATGAACTCGGGGTGGTAGACGACCTTGACGGGGTCCTCGGCCTTGTTGATGAGGCTGAGGTAGCGGATCTGGTTGAGGACGGGGTCGGTGTGGTCGTTGTCCATCACGTGGGTGGTGATGAGGGGGAGGCTGTGGTGGCGGAGGGCGTACTGCGTCCGCTTGTAGCGGAGGCGCCAATAGTCGTCGACGACGTCGTCGAGGTGGATCTTCTCGCCGGCGGCGGCGTTGCGGTAGAGCTTCTCGCCGACATCCTCGGTGATCTTCTGGCAGACCTGGCGGAGCTCGTTGAGGACGCCGCGTTTCTCGAGGGTGAGGGGGTTGATCGAGCGCACCTGGCGGGAGGTGACGATGAAGAACACGACGGTGACGCCCCAGTTGCGGGCCTTGAGCTCGGCGTTGAGGCGGGCCATGGACTCGAGGCAGAGGTCGAAGCCCTTGTTGCGGGGCTCGAAGCGGCCGCTGGTGAAGACGTAGAGCGTCTTGTCGAGGTTGAACGAATAGCTGGGGAAGAAGTGACCCATGACGAACTGGTTGATGCGTTCCTTGTACTCGGCGTGCCAGAACTGCATCTGGTGCGCGGCGTAGTACTGCGCGATGTTCAGCCCGTTGGGCGTGACGATGTCCGGGGCCCGGCCGAGCAGGTGGGCGCACTCCTCGCCGGTGATCGAGGAGACCGTGGTGAAGATGTGGGCGTCGCGCGCGCAGACGCGCTCGACCTGGAACTGGGCGGTGAGGCCGAGGCGTGCGGCCTCGGCGGGGGCGTCGATGGCGGGGAGGCGGTCGTAGAAGGTCTCGTCGCCCGAGGCGATGTAGCGTCCGAGGATCGTCGCGTGCGTCGTGAACACCAGGGCCGCGGGTAGGCCCTGCCCCCGGAGCATGGGGAGGGCGATGCTCCCGAGCCACTCGTGGAAGTGGACGATCAGCGGGCGGTCGCTGCTGGGCCCGCCCGCCGCCCCGGGGCCGGACCAGTAGTACGAGAGCCGCTCGACCAGGCGTCGGACGGCCTCGCCGAAGGCGACGGAGCCGTCGACGAGGGCGTCGGCGGGGGGGCACTGGATGCCGTGTTGCGCGAGCAGGCGGGCCTTGACCGAGGCGAGGACGTCCGGGCTCAGCGACGTCTCAACCAGCAAGACGCGCGGGTTCCCGGGGATGAGCCAGCGGCCGTAGTGGACGGTGATGCCCTCGGCGGCGAGGGCCTTGATCGCCCGCCCCATCCAGCCGGCCGGGCGGGCGGGCTCGAACTCCACGGCCGCCTTGCTCTCGATGTAGGGGCCGATGAGGCAGTAGCGGTCATTCCAGCGCTCACCGATGGTGGCGGCCTTGGAGCGGAGGACCTGGTAGATGCCGCCGACCTGGTTGCAGACCTCCCACGCGACCTCGAGCAGCACAGCGCCCGACGGCGCCCGGTCGTAGGACGCGGCGGCGCGGGGGAGGTTTGGCGCGGTGGATTCGGAGCCCGGGCCGGTGTCGGCGATCATGAGGCCGTCAATGTACACCGGATCACGGGTGCGGGCGGGCGCGAGGGCGGACGGTGAAGGGGGCGGAGCGTGGATTCCTATGATCGGCCATGCCGAGCACCGCCGCCCCCCCGAACGCCGCCCGCGTCCACCGCATCGAGGTCCGCCCGAGGGCCGGCGCGGACGCTCCCCGGTCGCGCTCGGTGCTGAACCAGGCGCGGGCGTTGGGGTTGCCCGTGTCGGAGGTGACGGCGACACGCGTGTACCTGGTCGAAGCGGACCTCGACGAGGCGCAGGTCGGGGCGGTGTGCCGGCGGCTGCTGGCCGATCCGGTTGTGGAAACATTCGCGCTCGGCGCTTCCGAAGCGGCCAACGGCGGGCTGGCGGTTGAGGTGCACCCGCTCCCGGGGGTGATGGACCCGGTGGCGCAGTCGGTGCGGCAGGCCATTGGCGACCTGGTCGGGGTCGACGCGGGGGTCTCGTCGGGGATGCGCTACGACCTCGTGGGCGCGACGGCGGCGCAGGCCGAGGAGCTCGCCCGCCGGGCGCTGGCGAACCCGGTCATCCACGCCATCCATACCGAGGCGTACTTCCCGGAGCGGCTGCCGCGGGGCCGCGCGTACTCGTTCAGGCTGACGCACGTCCGGATCCGCGACCTGAGCGATGAGGCGCTGGCGAAGCTCTCCCGCGAGGCGCACCTCTTCCTGAGCCTGGAGGAGATGAGGGCGATCCAGGCGGAGTACCGGCGGGTGGAGCGCGAGCCGACGGATATCGAGCTGGAGACGCTGGCGCAGACGTGGTCGGAGCACTGCGTCCACAAGACACTGAAAAGCAAGGTCCGGTACACCAGCGCGGGGCCCGCGGGCGGGGACGACCCGATCCGCTGGGACGGCCGGCCCGGCCACACCGTGCACCCCGACGGCTCGGTGACGATCGACAATCTTCTGAAAAGCACGGTGGCCGCGGCGACCTTCGAGCTGATCCGGGAGGGAGTGGACTGGACGTTGAGCGTGTTCAAGGACAACGCGGGGGTGATCGCGTTTGACGAGGACCACGCGGTGTGCATCAAGGTCGAGACGCACAACCACCCCTCGGCGATCGAGCCGTACGGGGGCGCGGCCACGGGCGCCGGAGGGTGCATCCGCGATGTGATCGGGACGGGGCTGGCGGCGCGGCCGATCGCGAACACCGACGTTTTCTGCGTGGCGGAGCCGGGGAACTGGGGCGAGGGGGACCTCCCGCCGGGGACGCTGCACCCGCGGCGGATCCTGAAGGATGTGGTGGCGGGGGTACGTGACTACGGGAACCGCATGGGGATCCCGACGCTCTCGGGGGCGGTGTATTTCGACGACCGGTACGTGGGGAACCCGCTGGTCTTTTGCGGGTGCATCGGGCTGATGGACCGGGACAAGATCAAGGGGGCGGCGAGGGCGGGGGACCGGATCGTGGCGCTGGGCGGCCGCACGGGGCGGGACGGCATCCACGGGGCGACGTTCTCGTCGGCGGAGCTGGAGGGGACGAGCGCCGACGAGTTCAGCCACGCGGTGCAGATCGGGAACGCGATCGAGGAGAAGCGCTTGCTGGACGCGATCCTGCGGGCGCGGGACCACGCGCGGGGGCCGTTGTTCAGCGCCATCACGGACTGCGGTGCGGGCGGGTTCTCTTCGGCGGTCGGGGAGATGGGCGCGGAGATCGGGGCGGAGGTGCACCTGGAACGGGCGCCTCTGAAGTACGCAGGGCTGAGCTACACGGAGATCTGGATCAGCGAGGCCCAGGAGCGGATGGTGCTGGCGGTACCGCCGGAGAAGATCGGCGAACTCAAGCGCATCTGCGATGAGGAGCACGTGGAGCTGGCGGACCTGGGCGAGTTTGGCACGCCGGCGAATGAGATCGTGCTGCGTTTCCACGGGCAGGAGGTCGGGCGGCTCAGCACGCGGCTGCTGCACGAGGGGATCCCGCAGCCGACGCGGGAGGCGGTCTGGGGCGGGCCCGGCCGGAGAACGGAGCACAGAGCACGGAGCACAGACCAGAAAGCACCGACGCCGGGCGGTTTCGGTACGGCGTTGACGCGCTTGCTGGCGCACCCGAACATCGCCAGCAAGCACTGGATTGTCCGCCAGTACGACCACGAGGTGCAGGGGAACACGGTGGTCAAGCCGCTGGTCGGCGGGGAATCGCGCGGGCCGGGGGATGCCGCGGTGATCGAGCCGATCCCGGGGAGCGGGCGGGGTCTGGCGATCTCGCAGGGGCTTCAGACCGGGGTCGGCGACCCGGCGCTCGGCGGGGACCCGTACCTGATGGCGCTGGCCGCGATAGACGAGTGCGTGCGCAACCTGGTGTGCATCGGCGCGGACCCGGACCGGATCGCCATCCTCGACAACTTCTGCTGGCCGAGCTGCGGCCGCCCCGAGAACATGGGCTCGCTCGTCCGCGCTGCCGAGGGGTGCTACGACGGGGCCAAGGCATACCGCACGCCGTATGTCTCCGGCAAGGACTCGCTCAACAACCAGCTCAAGTACACCGACCCCTCGACGGGCGAGCAGAAGCTCATCGAGATCCCGCCGACGCTCCTGATTACCGGGATGGGGATCGTCCCCGACCTGGCCGCGTGCACCACGATGGATGCCAAGCGCGCCGGGCACCTGCTGATCGTCGTCGGCGCGACCGACCCCACCATGGGCGGCTCGCACTACCAGCGGCTTTTCGGGCTCGATGCCCTGACTGCGTCGCACGGCGCGGCCGTCGGCGGCGTGCCGCGGACCGACCTGACGATCGGCCCGGAGACCGCGCGGGAGGTGGCGCAGCTCATCCGCCGCGGCCTGGTGGCATCCGCGCACGACGTCTCGGACGGCGGCCTCCTCGCGGCCATCGCGGAGATGCTGATCGCCTCGCCGGGCCTCGGGGCGACCGTGGACCTCTCCGGGGTGCACGCCGACCCCGCGATCGCGGCCTTCAGCGAGTCGCCCTCCCGCTACGTGCTGGAGGTGGCCCCGGCCAACCTCGCCGCCGTGGGCGAGGTGCTGGGCGGCCGCGCCTGGATCCGGCTGGGCACGTTGAACGACTCGGGCCGGCTCGTCTGGCGCGGGGGGGAGATGGACGAGACGGTGGATGCGCTGGCGAGCGCCTGGCTCGCGCCGCTCGACTGGTGAATAGCCTTCCCTCAAGGAGACGACGCATGAAGATCGCAGTCATGGCCGCGGCGATCCTCGCCCTCGGCGGCCTTTCCGCCTGTGAGACCACGCAGAGCCCCTCGGGAGGCGCGGTCCGCTACAACAAGGTCACGGGCAACCTCAACGCGCTGGTGGAAGCGCCGCTCGAGCGCGTGTGGTCCGCGGCCCGGGCTGGCATCGCAGAGCTCGAGTTCAAGCCGGGGTCCGAGTCCAAGGATGCCCTCACCGGGATCCTGAGCGCGAAGACGGCCGACAACAGCGACGTGAAGGTGCGGCTGGAGAAACGGACGGAGAACACGACGGACGTCACCGTCAGCGTGGGCCCCTTCGGCCGCGAGGCGGCGGCGCGGGAGCTCATGGAGCGCATCAAGTCCAAGCTCTGAGGCCAAATGACAGCGTGGCCGGGACCCCGCTCCCGGCCACGCCGTGCTTGTCGCCCGTCACTCGAAACTTACCAGTAACGGCTGCGGAGGTCGCGGCCCGAGTCGCGGAACCAGGGCTGGCGGCCGTCCCAGATGTCGTCGTCGCGGAGACCCTCGCGGGCGCGCCGGCTGTCCTGGTCGGGCGAGACGCCGTACTGCTGGTGGAACTGGCCGCGGTCCAGGCGCTGAACGTCGCGCTGGTACTGCTGCGGGTAGTCCCAGGCGTTGTGTTCGCCCATGTCCCACAGGCCGGTGTCCCACTTATCGTCGAAGACATCTTCGCCGACGCCGTAGGGATTGCGGGTCGCCTCGCCCAGGCGGAGGCGGTTCTGCCGGTCCTGGTCGTCGGCGGCCCGGGCGGTGCGCACCGGCACGCGGACGCGGTCGCGGCGCTCGGCCGTCCGGTCGTTGGGGCCGCCCCAGGGAATCAGCCCGCCCCAGCGGTCGCCGTCCCGCTCCGTTCGGCGCGTCGAGTCGCGGTACCACGGCTGGTCGCCGCTCCAGACGTCGTCGTCCCGCAGACCCCGGGACCGGTCGCGGTCCGGGCGCACGCCGTACTGCTGATGGAAGCGACCCTCGCGCAGGGCCTGGAGGTCCCGCTGGTACTCCTCCGGGTAGTCCCAGGCGTTGTACTCGCCCATGTCGCCCAGCCCGGTGTCCCACTTGTCATCGAAAATGTCGTCGCCGATCCCGTAGGGGTTGCGGTCGTCGCGGTCACCGCTCATCAGGCCGCCCCACCGGCGGTCGCCCTGAACGCGCTGCCGGTTCTGGGGCGCATCGTACTCGCCCATGTCCCAGAAGCCGGTGTCCCACTTGTCGTCCTGCACATCGGAACCGACGCCGTAGGGGTTGCGGTCGCGAAAGCGGTCCTGCTGCCGGGAGACATCGCGACGGTCGCCCGTCGAGTAGGGGCTGCGATCAGGGTTGGAGACCACGCCCTGCTGGTTCCGCCGCTGCATCTCCCGCTGACGCATCTGCTCGCGCTCCCAATCCTGCTGCGCGCGCTGCTGGTTCTGGGGCTGCTCGCCGGAACGGTAATACCCGCTCTGGGCCGATGCCGGCGCTGCGATCAACAGCCCCGCCGCGAGCGCGATCGCGCTCAGTTCTCTCGTTCTCATCGCTGTGCTCCTCTCGTGCTTGCCGTGTCCGATCCGGGGGAGAACGCTCGTCCCCGGCCGCTTTACGCGGGCGTGCCGTGGGTGGCCTCCCGGTAGCACCATTCCTCCCGGGGTGGACCGGGTCAACGACGAGGCGGTCGGGCTCATCGCTTATTGACGCGGTTTCACGGGCTGAGCCGGAACCTGGCGCGCCTGCACCGGGTGAACGCTGAACGTCCACTCATCAGCGGAGGCCGTATTCCTTCAGCTTGCGGTAGAGGGTCCGCTCGCCGATCCCCAGGAGCTTGGCCGCGTGCTCCCGGTTGCCGCCGGTGAGCCGCAGGGTCTCGCGGATCGCCCGCTTCTCGATCTGCTCGAGCGTGGTGCCCGCGAGCGAGCCGGCGCCCCCCACCGCGTCCGTGTCCGCCCCGCCCTCCTCGTCGGCCGTCCGGATGTCGTCGGGGATGTGGCGCACGTCGAGCAGCAAAGTGTCCGCGGCGGCGCCCTCGCCCAATCCCTCCCCCATCGCGGTCACGACCATGTTCTGCACGACGTTCAGCAACTGACGGACGTTGCCCGGCCACGCGAACGCGGTCAGGCGCATCATCGCGGCATCGGTGATGTCCGGGACGGCCATGGATGCGGACGCGGCGGCCGCGGCACGGGCGATGGCGTGGCGCACGATGCGGGGGATGTCCTCGCGGCGCTCGCGGAGAGGGGGGAGGTGGATGTGGGCCCCCTGGATGCGGAAATAGAGGTCCTCGCGGAACTCGCCGCGGGCGACCAGGGCCTTGATGTCCTTGTTGGTGGCGCTGACGAGGCGGACGTCCGTCTTCCGGGGCTCGTTGCTGCCGACGCGGACGACCTCGCCGGTCTCGAGGACGCGCAGGAGCTTGGCCTGCATCTTGAGCGGCATGTCGCCGATCTCGTCGAGGAAGAGCGTGCCGCCGCTGGCGTACTCAAACACGCCCTCGCGGTCGCGCTCGGCCCCGGTGAAGGCGCCGCGGACGTGCCCGAAGAGCTGGTCCTCGAGGAGGCTCTCGGTCTCGGCGGCGCAGTTGAGGGCGACGAATCGCTTGGGGGCGCGGGGGGAGTTCCTGTGGAGGGCGCTGGCGATGAGCTCCTTGCCGGTGCCGCTCTCGCCGGTGATGAGCACGGGGAGGTTGCTGACCGCGACGGTCCGGACCGTCCGCAGGATCCGCCGCATCGGCTCGGACCCGGCGATGATGCCGGCGAAGCCCTCGTGCTGGACGAGCTCGTCCATGCCCGGCCCGGAGCCCGTCGCCTCGTGCCGCAGCAGCACGGTCTCGGCGGCGCGGTTCACCAGGTTGCGGAAGATGTCGAGGTCGAGGGGCTTCTCGATGAAGTCGTAGGCGCCGTGCTTGAACGCCGCCCGGGCGGTCGGCACATCCCCGTGGGCGGTGACCATGATCGTCTCGGCCTGGGGCTGGCTCTTGCGGGCCGCCTCCAGCACCCGCATGCCCGCATCGCCGCCGTCGGGGGCCACGCCGTCGGCCCCGCCGGAGGCCGGCATGCGGAGGTCGGTGACGATGATGTCGAAGGCGCCCAGGCGCAGCTCCTCGAGCGCGGCCGCGACGCCGTTTACGATGGTGCAGATGTGCCCGCCGCCGGCGCGCGAGCGCAGCGCCTCGGCCATCACATCCGCGTGCTCGGGCTCATCCTCGACGATCAGGACCTGGGCTGCCAACCGGGGGGACTCGGGCATGGGGGAAGTGTAGTGGCGACGGCCGGGCCCGGGTCCGGTCGGCCCGGTCGAACGTCCCGGGGGGGCGAGTAGACTGTCGAGCATGAGCTACGACCTCACGCTCCTGACCATCCAACCCGGCGCGACTCTTGAGCAGGAATACGAGAGCTTTATAGAGGCCTGCGAGAGTGACCGCCCACGCGAAAAGCGTCTGGACCAAGAAGCGATTTTGGCCGCAATCAAAGAGCACTATCCGGACGCCGCCCGGTTCGATGGGGAGGAATATGTCGAGCTGACGGTGGCCGACGATTCGCAGGGGGTGCAGTTCACGGTGTACGGCGATCATGTAGGCGTCTCGCTGCCCTATTGGAGCACCGAGGCCGAGGCTCACCGATCGGCTTCGACGCTTCTCGGTGCGTGCGCCCATCTCCGCGATCGCTTCGGGCTGCATGCCTTCGACCCGCAGCTCGGACGAGAGCTCACCCCGGAGCAGGATCTTCCAGATGTGCTCGGAGCCTTTGGGTACGGCACGCGTGCGCTCCGTGCTACCGTCGCGGGGCTGCGACGTCCGTGGTGGAAGCTCTGGGGCTAGCGGTCTGGCCCGTCGGACGCCCGCCGCTTCACCGCGCTCCCGCGCGAGACCTCGACGGGGTATTTCCGGCGGTTGATCTCCATCTTCTCCCCCACCGCCGCCGAGAGATCGACCCCCGCGACCGCGGCGAACTCCACCAGCAGCATCAGCACATCCGCGAGCTCGTGCCGCACGCCCGCGGCCGCGGCCGGGTCGGCCATTACCTCCCCCGCCCGGCGGTTGTCGACCCACCGGAAATGGTCCATGAGCTCGCCGGCCTCGACAGCGATGGCCATGGAGAGGCTCTTGAGGTCGTGGAACTGCTCCCAGTCGCGCTCGCGGACGAAGCGTCGCATCTGGTCCTTCAGGTCGTCGATGGTCGTGGTCGCGTCGGGCATGTCAGATGCTCGCCAGTGGTGCGGTACACTAAGGCTATGTACTGCCTCGGGTGCGTGTATTCGCTCGATGCACTCTCGGCGGGCCCATGCCCGGAGTGCTCGCGCCGCTTCGATCCGGTCAACCCGTCAACGTTCGACCCGAGCCCGGGCGGCCTCCGCCGACGGAACCGACGGTGGGTGCTGCTCTACGCCGGTCTTGCCCTGTGGCCGCTGCTCCTGGATGCCTACGTGCACGCACTGCTGCTCGTCGCGCGCCTGGAACTGGGCCGGTGGCCGCACCGGATGGGCGCTGATGACCCGAAGGGCATCCCGCTCGTCTCTACCCTTTGCATCCCCGCATGGACCGCGATGTACCTGTCGCCGCTCCTCTTCGGGGCATCGCTCATGATCCTGCTGCGCATCGCGCTCTTCAACGGGAGGCTCGCGCTCGCGTTGCTGCCGCTGGTCCCGGCGGGGCTCGTTCTTCCGTTCCTGATCGGTGATCCCGCCCGGGCCTGGGTCTGGTTCATGGACTGAAATGGGGCCGGCAGGATTCGAACCTGCGCACTACAGATTATGAGTCTGCTGCTCTACCGCTGAGCTACGACCCCGGGGGAGCCATTCTACGGTCTCCTCGCAGGCCTCACTCGCCCGGTGGCGGCTCCTCCGGATCATCCGCCGAGAGTTCGCGCGAGATCTGGTACGAGCCGCTGAACCACTTGTACAGGTCCGCCAGCCGTGCCCGCTCGCTCGCGAAGGGGTACGTCGGCGAATCCGCCGGCACCGACGCACCGGTCACCGGGC
>JAEYVB010000008.1 GCA_023429345.1 Planctomycetota bacterium | reverse complement strand
CCGTGGAGCCCATCCGGTAAGAACCGACGATGGGCAGGGACGCCAGGCGATCGGAGTAGGACTTGAGGATCGAGCTTGCGTTATCAAGCGGTGTCTCGCCGAAGATCCGGCAGTAGGGCTCGCCCGCCTCGACGCCCATGCGGATGTCGCTGAGGCGGATGGTCCGGGGCGTTTCGCTCGCAAGCGCGGCGAGGACGGACTCCCAATCCGCGCACGGAGCGAGCCGCATGCGCATGCGGGCCAGGGCGGCCGCGCTCGCGGCACGCGTGGCCACCAGCTTCTCCTTCATGCGTACGCCGGGGAGGGCGGACTGGAGGCGGGTCTCGAGGCTCTGCGACTGCGCGCGGGCGCGGGCGAGGTCGGCGCGGGCGATGAACCCGTCGACCCCCATGGCGAGGCAGGCCGCGGCGACCCCGACCCACATGCCCCGGGTGAGCCGGAAGCTCTCCGCCTTCCCCACGACCGAGACCGGGAGCACGTTGAGACCCTTGATCGGATCGGCCAGCCACGCGGCGAGAGTCCCGCGACCGAGCTCGGGCGTGTTCGGGGCCAGCGAGATAGCGCACTGTTCGGCGACGATCGCGTGGAGGCGGGGGATCGCCGCGCCGCGGCCCATCGGCAGGAGGGTCACGGCGGCCCGCTCCGCCTCGTCGAAACCGAACCGGAGGGACTGCTTGATCTCCACGAGCCAGCGCTGGAGGACGGGCTGGATCAGCGGGAGGACGGCATCTCCCTGGATCCGGCGGCCCTCATCGAAGGCCTGGTCCCGCGCGGGGATGCCGGCGGTGAACAGCAGGTCCCGGGCGACCTCGGTGGAGAGGCAGATCGGTTGAGCGCTGCCGGGCGTGCGGATCTCGCGGGCGAGCGCGGCGACGAGCGATTCGGATCCGATGCCGATCTGCCGGAGGAACTTCAGCCGGCCCTGCGACGCGCCCGCGAACACCGTCCCGTGCTCGCCGATCCAGAGGGCGCACGCGGCGCCCGATCGGGCGGCCGCGAGCACGCTGCGGGCCGTGGCCGCGACGGCGGGGACTTCGGCAGGGAGGATGATGCGTGGATCGAGCCCGGCCCCTGAGAGCCACCCGAAGAGTGCCTGCGCCGTCTCGTCACGCTCCGCGATACCGAGCGTGTGCATCTGCGGCGGGATAGACGCGTCGGTCGGGCGATCGCACACCAGCGGCGTCAGCGCGTGGGGGTTGGATTCGAGCGGGAAGTCGGCCGTCTCGCCCAGGGCGAGGCGTGCCGCGGAGAGCGCCTGCGTCTGACCGGCAGCGCGTGCACAGCTGAACACCCCGGTGACGGCGGTCGCCCCGGTGTAGAGGAGCGTCGCCTGGGCACCCTCCGCCCCGAGGTCCGAGACCAGTTGCTTGAGCGTCGCGGCGGCCGCCGCCACATCCCCCGCCCAGGTCTCCGGATTGAGCTGGACAGGGGCGGATAGAGTCCGGGCGGGGGCCCGGCCGCGGAGGAGCGACACCTCCATCCGGCAATGATTGAGCTCGATAATGACCTGTCTGGTGGACACGTGCCGCGTTCCTCGTAGCTGATTCCGTCGCAGGCGGCGTGATGGCCGCGAGGGTTGCATCGGCGGAATCGGGTCGGGACTTTGGGGGGAGTTGCCCGCCAGCGCCCGATAACTCATTGCGGAGCCGTCTCGCACCACGCCCGGAGCATCGACGGATGGGTGATGCCCTCGGGGTCCTCGGGGATCATGAAGACTTCCGCGCCGGACGGGCCGGAGACGTTGCCTTCCAGCTCCTGCAGCGAGTCCATCACCGAACCGGTCCAGCGGAGGAACACCAGCTTGTTCTGGCCGCCGGTCAGGTTCATCAGCGCCATGATCTCCGATCCGGTGGCGCTCGGGCTGAGCTGGATCAGCAACGGGGGGCTGGAAAGGACGGGCGCGTTGCTTGCGTTCGACCATCCGGATCCGTCGAACGTCCGGTAGCGCGGGGCGTTCTGGCCGGCCACGCCGTACATGAGCAGTCCCCGCGTGCCCCCGGGTTCGAAGGAGATATCGAAGCACCGCGAGGCCACGGTCGCGCCGTTGGGCGTGGCGATCGCATGAGTGCCCCAGCCGACGCCGGACCAGATGTCGACGTCGATGCGGCCCCCCGCATCCATCGCGGCCATCATGACCTTGGCGCTCGCGTTGTCGGTGGCGAGCTTGAGCCAGACCGGGGCGGCGTTCAGGGCGGGAGCGGCGGCCGTGGACGACCAGGAGGCCCCGTCCCAGATGCGGTACTGCGGCGACTTCACGCCGGACTTGCCCCAGACGACCAGGCACCGGCCCGTCGTCCGCTCGTACGCCGCATCCACCGAGAATCCAGTCGACGAGGCCGCGGCGGTCTCGAGCGTGATCTTGTTGGTGAACGAAGACCCGTCCCAGACCATGGCGGCGATGTTGGGCGTGTTGTCCTGGACCAGGAGGATGATCTCGTTGGAGTTGCGCTTGGGGACCAGGTGCATCCACACCGGACGGCCGGAGATGGTGCTGGCGGTCACGTTGGGGGCGGACCAGGCGCTGCCGTCCCAGATCCGATAGTTGATGTTCGAGGAGTTCGCGTTGCGGTAGACCATCAGGGCGCGGCCGGAGGTCTGCTCGTAGGCCAGGGAGAAGGGACGGGAGGTGGTCGTCCCGCAGTTCGGGGTCGCGGTCAACAGGTTCCCCCAGGCGGTGCCCGTCTGCACGGCGGCACGGAGGATATCGGTCTGGAGTGAGCAGACGGCGATGACCTCGTTGCGCGTCGGGCAGCGCTTCATCACCATCCAGTACTGCTTGGCCGAGAAATCAAGGGTATTGGCCGGGGCCGAGAACGAGGAGCCGTTCCAGATGCGGACCTGGGGGAACTGGTTGGACCACTGGCAATAGAGCACGCGTCGGCCCATGACCGACATCTCGGCCTGGAGGCGGCGGCGGGCGTTCAGGCCGTTGGCCTTGACCTCCACGCCGGGGCTCTCGCCGATGGTGATGGATTCAACGCTGAACGGCACGCCCCCGAGAGCGGGGTTGTCGCCATCGATGTCGTTGTCGGAGATGGTGCCGATGCCTCCGTCGCCGTCCTCGTCTACCTTGTGCATGGCCTCCCGCAGGGCCATGTTGAACCCCGCCTCCGCGGCGTACAGCGCGCGCGTGCCCTCGACGCGGGAGACGGTGAGGTTCTGGTCCCGGGCGCCCGCGACGATCACGCCGACCACCGCAAGCTGGAGGATGATGAGCGCCAGCACGGCGGAAACGGCGATCACTCCGCGGCGGCGGATCATGCGGGCCGTCACGGCACGGCCCCTTCCATGGTGCAGCGGGTGAAGACCCGCGTGCGGAGCATCTCCGTCGCGCCGTGGGCGGCCGCGGTGATCTTGATCTCGATGCGCCGCACATCCTGCGCCTCGGCGGCGGTCAGGGTGCCGGCGAGCGCCGAGCCGGCCTCGTCGTAGCAGCGGACGGCGAACTCGGTCACGCCGCCGAGCAGCGTGCGCTCGGCGCCGCCGGGCTCCTGGAAGCGCAGGGCGGCCCCGTCAAGCCGCAGCATCCCGCCGGCGCCCCACGCGATCGACGTCGGCGTGACGGCCGAGATCTGGGGGACGGGTGCGGGCAGCGCGGGGTCGGCGGGGATGGCGCGGAGCACGCGGGTGATCTTCTCCAGCGCTACGGACAGGTCCTCGTGGAGCTGCGCCTGCGCGGAAGCATCGTGGTACGAGCGCACCCCGGAGTAGATGAGCGTCGAAGAGAGCGAGCCGAGGATGCCGACGACGGTGATGGTCGCGAGGAGCTCGACCAGCGAGAACCCCGGCCTGGACCGTGCGCGGCGTCTCATGGCGTGTAATCCGTAACCACCGTCGCCAGCGCCAGGGAGCGGGTCTGGCCGCTCGCGTCCCTGAACGCGACCGTGCAGGTGACCGTCATGTAGCCCGCGCCGGCGGTGGCGAGGTCGGCCCCGGTCTCCTGGAACGTCACCGCGCGGGCGAAGTTCTCGAACCCGGGAACCTCGGGCTCGTCCGGGTAGTTGGCGGCCGCGAGGTAGGTATAGCCGAGCGTGGTGCTGTGGCGGTCCGCGATGATGTCCTCGAGCTTCTCCGCCGCGAGCCAGCGGGCGCGGGACGCCAGAACCTGCGCCGACCGGTGGGCGTGGGCCTGCTTGACGCCCCAGAGCATCGGCGGGATCGCGACCCCGATGATCACAACCGCCGCGACGGCTTCCAGGATGGTGAACGCTCCGCGGGGACGCATCTGAGCTGCTCCGGTGTTCCTCAGGGCACGGTGACCAGCCCGGTGCCGGGGTTGATCGTCACCGTCCTCCCCCCTGTCATCGTCACGATCCCGGGGGCGGATAAATCCGCGCCGGCGCTGGTGAGGGGGCGGCCCTGCCAGTCGAAGCCGACCTCGGCGCCCCCCCCGATCGACACGGACGTGATCGCCACACCCGCAAATCCGTCGGACCCCAGGCTCACGGCGTACGACCGGCCCGTGCCGGGGTCGCCGACGACAACGGCGTTGAGCCGTCCCGGGGACCCGGCGGGCTCCGCGAGGATGCTGTAGGCGTTGGAGGCGGTGCTGAACGTCACCCAGGTGCGCAAACCGGTCGTCGCGGCACGCTCGCGGGCGTAGGAAAGATCGCGCTGGACCTGCCGCTGCGCGGCCGCGGCCCGGGAACCCGCGAGGGAACTCATGGCGGGCACCGCGACCGCGGCGAGGATCCCGGCGATCGCCATGACGGCGATGACCTCGACCAGCGTAAAGCCGCTCCCGGGGGACCGGGAGCGGCCTTGAAGAACCTGCGGTCGGGGGCTCGGCATTACCAGCCGTTCTCGCCGCCGACGTTGCTGTTGGCCCAGAACTTGCCGTCGGTGGCGTCGTAGTTCCAGCCGTAGCCGGTGGCGGTGACGGGGAACGTGGTGGGCGCGGCGGGGTCCCAGTCCGCGGCCTGGATCTTGCCGGCGTTGGCGCCCGTGATGAACGGGTTGGCGGGGATGTGCTCCTGGAGCACGGTGCCCAGCGTCTCGAGCTGGGTGAGCGTCGGGAACGCGGCGCCGGTGGGCTTCAGCGACTCGTTGGCGTAGAAGTTGGCGACCGCCGAGCGGACCGCGCCGAGGGTGCCCTTGACGGCGCTCTCCTTGGCCTTGGTGGTGTAGTCGAAGTACTTGGGGATGGCGATCCCGGAGAGGATGGCCAGGACGACGATCACCGCGATCAGTTCGATCAGGGTGAAGGCGCGAACAACGCGGTTCTGACGAGCTGCGATCTGCATGACTCAGTTCCTTCTATGGGTCCCTCGTGGTGGGTTGGCCCGGTGCGTGTGCCTCGCTGCGTCCACACGGGCAGCGCCGGCACCCTATTCATCAGCGTTTCATGACATCAGCTTCACCATGTCCCACATGGGAAGGAAAATCGCGAGCGCTACAAACAGCACAATCACTGCGATCAGCACGATCAGCACGGGTTCGATAACCGTGGAGATGTTCTTGGAGGTCGAGGCGCAGTCGCGCTCGTAGTGGCGCGCGATCACCCCGCACATCTTCGTGAGCTCGGCGGATTCTTCCCCGGAGGTCAGCATCCGCTTGGCGAAGGGGGGCAGGTACTCGCAGGCGACGAGCACCGACGAGAGCCGCCCGCCCGTGCGGACCTGGTCCACCATCCGCTCGGCGTCCTGCTGCATCATCGGCCGGGCGGCGGCTTTCCCCGCCATCTGGAGGGCGTCGATCAGCCCCAGGCCGGAGTTGAGGCACAGGCCGAACACGCGGGTGAACCGGGCCACGGCCGCACCGACAAGGATATTCTTCAGGACGGGAACCTTGTGCAGGGCCTTTTCCATCACGGCGCGGGACGCCGGCCGTCCCCAGGCCCGGCGGGTCGCCAGCCCCGCGGCGATGAGACCGGCCAGGTACGCCCACCAGTAGTTCTGGAACGAGAACCCGACCGCCATCATGATCTGGGTGAACACCGGAAGCTCGACGTTGCGGGCCGCGAACAGCTTGGCGAACCGCGGCACCACGAACCCGACCAGCACGAACACCGCGATGCCCAGCACGCTGATGACGCAGACGGGGTACATCAGCGCCGAGCGGAGCTGCTGGCGGGTCTCGATGCTGCGCTCCAGCATGTCCGAGAGGTACTCCAGCACCTTGATCATGTTGCCCGACTGCTCGGCGGCGCGGACCGTCTGGACATAGAGCTCGCCGAACACCGCCTGGTGCTCGGCCATCGCGTCGGCGATGCGCCCGCCGGCGTCGATCCGCCGGGCCATGTCGTTGATGACCTCGCGGAACTTGCCCGGGGGCTCCTGCTCCGCGATGCTCCGCATGCCCTCCCCGATCGGGACGCGGGCGCCGATCAGCACGCTGAGCTGGTAGGTGAAGTGCGCGACCTCGCGCATGCCGATGCGCCGCCGGACGCCGCCCCGGCGCTCCTTGACCGCCCGGATCTTCACGGGCTTGAGCCCCGCGGCCGAGATCTGGCGGAACGCGTCCACCTCCGCCGGCGCCTTGGTGACACCGCGGACCTTGACGCCCTTGCGGTCGAGCGCGGTATACGAAAAGACCGTCGTGTTCATGCCGCCTGCCTCCCGCTGGTGAGCGGTGGAACGATTGAGTGGGCGCTGTCGGGCTCGAGGCTGGCCGCGGCCACCCGGAGGACCTCCTCCAGCGACGTGGCCCCGATGCGGGCCTTCTCCAGCCCGTCCCGCCACAGCGGGACCATCCCCTGCCGAAGGGCCTCGGCCCGGAGCGCCGCCGTCGAGTGGCCCGCCTCGACGGCGCTCTGGATCTCGGGCGTCATGCGGACCATCTCGTAGACGCCCAGCCGCCCGCGGTAGCCGGTGTTGGAGCACCGGGCGCACCCGGCGCCCCGCCGGTACTGCCCGTCGGGGATCGTCCCTGCGAACCGGCGGAGAACGGCGGATTCCGGCGTGCAGGGCGCTGCGCAGTCCGCGCAGACGCGCCGGACGAGCCGCTGCGCGAGGATGCAGAGCACCGCGGCGTTGATCGCGAAGGGCGGACAGTTGAAGTCGCGCAGCCGCGCGATCGCGCCCGGGGCGTCGTTGGTGTGGAGCGTCGAGAGCACCAGGTGCCCGGTGAGCGCGGACTGGAGGGCGATGCGCGCCGTCTCCTCGTCCCGGATCTCCCCGACGAGAACGACGTCCGGGTCCTGCCGCAGGATCGAACGCAGGGCGCCGGCGAACGTGAGCCCGATCTCGGTGTTGACCTGCACCTGGCGCACCAGCGGGAGGCGGATCTCGACCGGGTCCTCAATGGTCACGATGTTGCGGTCGGGCGAGTTGAGCCGCTTGATGAACGTGTAGAGCGTCGTGGTCTTGCCCGACCCCGTGGGCCCGGTCACCAGGATCATGCCGTGGGGCTGCTGGACGAGGTCCTCGAAGGCCGACGCCAGCTCGGGCGCGAAACCCAGGTCCGCGAACGAACCCAGCGCGCCGCCGCTGGAGAGCAGCCGCAGCACAACGTTCTCGCCGTAGACCGTCGGGAGGATGCTGACGCGGAGGTCTACCGAGCGGCCGTGGTGCACGAAGCGGAACTTCCCGTCCTGGGGCCTCCGGGTCTGCGTGAGGTCGAGATTGGCCATCACCTTCAGCCGCTGCACGAGGCCGGGGTGGCTCGCCAGGGGCGGACCCTGCCGGACCTGCAGCGCCCCGTCGATGCGGTAGCGCAGGTGCAGCTCACGCTCGTCGGGGCCGATGTGCACATCCGAGGCGCCCTGCTCGATCGCCTGGATCAGGATCTGGTTCACGGCCGCAACGATCGGCTCATCGCTGTCGGCGTGCCCCCGGGAGGGCGCGGCCGCCTCCTGCTCCGCAGGCGCTAGGTTCCCGGTGAGCGAGTAGGCGCGGTCGATCAGGGCCCGGAGCGCCTCGGGCTCGCAGAGGACGGGCTCGATGTCGGCTTTCAGGAGCGTGCGCAGACGGTCCACCGCGCCGAGATCCATGGGGTCGATCATCCCCACGACCGTGACCTTCTCCATCACAAAGAGCGGGAACGCGCCCAGTTTGTCCGCCGCCGAGCGGGCCATGAGCACCGAGTTCTTCTGGTCGATCTCGAAGTGCGAAAGGTCCGCGAACGGGCACTCGCAGACCGCCGCCCGGAGGATCGCCAGTTCGCGCGCCGTGACCAGCCCGAGCGCCACCGTGGCCTCGGCGATGGAGGTATGGTGCTCCGTCGCGTGGCGCGAGGCTTTCTCGAGGTCCTCGGGCGTGAGGAGCCGCTCTTCCTGCATCAGTGCAAGGACGAAATCGGTCTGGCTAAGCACGCCTGGGCTCCGGTACGGGCTCGGCGCCGGCCTCGCGGAGCGCCCGGATGAACTCCTCCACGGCGGCGTCGCGGGCGGCATCCTCGCCCTCGTACGCCGCGCCGATGTAGTAGCTGGGCCTGCGGTCCGTCATGGCGGAGCGGTGCACGCGCGCCCGCGTCACGAGCGTCCGCTCGCCCGGCAGGGCGACCGTGATGGACACGAGGCAGGAGGGCGGGAGGTAGACGCCGGTCGAAAGGCTCATCCCGCCGCGGCTGACGTCGACCAGCCGTGCCGCCAGGTGCCCGTGGGCCCCGAGCGCAGCGCGGGCGAGCCGGACCTCCGGTCCCTCCACGGCGATACGGGCCGCGAGATCGCAGAGGTATCGCTCGTGCCGACGGACTGCCAGGTCTGATGCGTGTACGCCCATGCCGTCCCCGTCTGGTGAGGGTCTATCGGCCCTTGCATCGGCGTACGGGGGGCCCGACTGAACCGCCGCCGCGGCGGGCGGGCCAAAAAACAAAGCGGGAGCGGCGCTGGGCCGCTCCCGTGGGATCAAGCAACGAAGGTCCGTGTCCGGTTATTGGCAGCCGGCCGCGAAGCTCTGCAGGAAGCAGGTGAAGTCCGCGACGTTCAGGACCGGCGCTGTGGTGCTCTGGTCGCAGTTGGCGTAGGACTCGCCCGCGGCGAACCGCTGCAGGAAGCAGGTGAAGTCCGCCACGTTCAGGACCGGGGCCGTCGTGGAGTTATCGCAGTTGGCGTAGCACGCCTGCCCGCTGAGGGAAACCAGCGTCAGCCCCTCGGACATGAGGTTGGGCATGGCGAGCATGGAGCCGTCGGCCGAGAGGGCCAGGCCCGCGGCCCAGTCGGGCAGCTCGAGAAACTCCGTCTCCGTCGCGGTGGCCACATCCACCACGCTGAGGATGTTCGACTGGGCGATCACGAGCCCGCCGTTGCCGAACGTGTACGTCCCCGTGCCGTGGGCGGCGTAGATGGTCCCCTCGTCGGGGCTGAGCGCAAAGCCGCTGATGGTGGGGAGGGTCGAGAACGAGATCGTGCCGACCTGCGCTAGCGCCGCGGTGTCGACGATGCCGATGCTGTCGCTGCTTCCCGTGTTCAGCACGTAGATCCGCGAGCCGTCGCCGGTCATCCGCAGGTCGATCGGGTAATCGCCGACCGGGATCTGCGCGATGATGCCCGAGGCCCCGCCGGCGTTGTTCAGCACCAGGATCCGGTCGCCGAAAGCGGCGCTGACGTACACCCGGGTATCGTCCGGCGAGAAGACCGCCCGCACCGGCTGCTGGCCCGCGCCCACGCTGACGGTGCCCTGGACCGCCCAGTTCACCGCGTCGATGAACGTCACCGTGCTGCCGAAGCTGTCGCACGTCATCAGCGTCGCGCCGTCGTGGCTCAGGGCCAGGCCGGCGAACGTCGACCCCACCGAGCCCATGTCGCCCGTGGGGAGCTTGGGCCCCTCGACGCTCAGCGTGTTCAGGTTGATGCGCCAGACCCCGTCGCCGCCCGTGATGACGGGCACGTAGGCGTACTGGCTGTCGGGCGAGACCGCGATCTGGTCGGCCCGCGTCGAGATCGTCACCTCCGTGACCGCGTACGTGCTCAGGTCGATCACCGAGAGCGCCGTCCCGTCGCGGCTGGCGACCAGGGCCTTCGTGCCGTCGGGCGTCACGACGGCATCGCCGGCGCGCCGGCCGATGGGCACGATCGCCAGGTGGTTGCCGCTCGCCGTGTCCACGATCGTCGCGGTCTGGCTGTGCTGGTTCACGGCGATGGCCCTGCCGCCGTCGGGCGTCAGGGCGACGACGCGCGTCTTGTCGCCCTCGGGCGCGGGGCCGCTCGGCCCGGCGCTCAGCCGGCTCGAAGCGCCCCCGTTCAGCGAGAGGACCACCATGTCCTCGCCGAACGTGTCGGAGAAGAGCACCGCCTGATCGCCCGTCGGAGACACCGCGCCGATGCTGGCCGACACGAACTGGTTCGGCTGCGCCACCACGGTCTGCGTGTTGTAGTCGATGATGGCCCCGCGGAAGCCGACCGCCACCGCGTACTGGCCGTCCGGCGTGGTGTGGAGCTGGTTCACGCTGGCGGTGTCGAGCGGGCCGGAGGCCAGGCCGCTCACGGTGTCGATGATAACCGTCGCGTTCTGCACCGCGACCGCGAGCTTGGAGCCGTCCGGCCGCGCCGTGATCGGGCCGTTGCAGGCCGACGGCGTGGTGAAGGTCCGGGGCGCGGTCGCCGTCGTGAGATCGATCTCGGTGACCACCGTGTTCGGGAACGTATGGGTCACGTAGGCCCTGGCGCCCACGACCACGATGTTGCTCGGGTTCGGGCTGGTCGCGATCGGCGTGTCGAGCCCGGTGTTCAGGTCGATCAGCTTGACCTGGCTGTTGAAAAACTCCGGGAAAATGGCCGTCGAATCGTCGACGAGCTCGAAACCGCCGCCGCCGAGCCCGACGCCCTGCGACTCGAAGTTCACCGAGAACGAGTACCGCGGCGCCGCCACGGTGATCTCCCGCTCGATCGTCCCCGTCGCGATATCGATGACCGTCAGGTTCCCCGCGCCGCCGCAGTTCACCACCGCCCGGGCGCCGTTGGGCGTGATGCGAACGGTCAGGGGCTTGTCACCGACCGGGACCACCGTCTCCGCGCCGGATGCGAGGTCCACGATCGAGACCGTGTCCTCAAAGTGGTTCGCGGTGATGGCCCTCGAGCCGTCCGGCGTGAGGGCCATGCTCACGGGCGATCCCGAGAGCGCATACGTGCGCACGTGGGCGCGGGTCGTGGGATCGAACACCGTCAGGTTCCGGCTGGCGCGGTTCGCCACGATCACATCGCCGCTCGCCAGGTACTTGACATCCTGGTGCCCGTCGGCCTCGGGGTCCTGCCCCGCCGGAATGAACTGCCCCGAAAGATCGGCCGGGATGCCCGCGATCGGGTCCCCGATGGTCAGCACCTCCCCCGGGCGCGCCGTGTAGACGCGGATCGGCGCATCGCCGTCGGGCGACACCATCGCCTCCTGGGCGTTCACGGAACAGGCCATGCCAACAACCATGGCCAGAGCGATCCCTCGCTTCATCGACATATTCACGATCTCCTTGGGGGCTAATTTCCCCTCGCGGCCGCGGACCGGACAGTCACGCCCTAATCCCCCACGCGGGCACACCTGAACGTAGCCGCCATCCGCCCACGCGGCAACGGGGTGACCGCCTCAGGGGAGCACAATGGTCCGACCGAGAACCATGGACAGCCCGGCGCTGATCAGCGGTTTGAAGAGCAGCACCAGGACGGTGCTGACCGCCAGGAACGGCCCGTAGGGCATCGCGCGGCTCACGCCCTTGCGGGCCAGCAACGTGAGAATCGTCCACCCCAGGCCCACGAACGCGGCCCCGAAGAACGCGATCGTCGCGTCGATCCACCCCAGGCACGCCCCCACTCCCGCCATCAGGTGCACATCGCCCAGCCCCATCGCCTCCTTGCCGAACGCAAGCGAGCCCAGGATGCGGACGCCCCAGACCACCGCGCCGCCGACGATGTACCCCAGGATCACCCCCGCGAGCACCACCAGCCAGAGCGCCGCAACCTTGGCGGCGGTGGGCAGCCCGGGCGCCGCATTGAGCCCGACGCCGCCGTACCAGCGCGCCGCGTGATAGCCGAGCAT
>JAEYVB010000301.1 GCA_023429345.1 Planctomycetota bacterium | reverse complement strand
GTTCAGGACCGGGCTCACGGTGCTCGCGTCGCAGTTCGCGTAGGGGCTGCCCGCGGCGAACCGCTGAAGGAAGCAGGTGAAGTCCGCCA
This sequence comes from Planctomycetota bacterium, assembly GCA_023429345.1. Lineage (GTDB taxonomy): Bacteria > Planctomycetota > Phycisphaerae > Phycisphaerales > UBA1924 > JAEYVB01. The sequence goes on along the minus strand of JAEYVB010000301.1, from coordinate 3,005 downwards.
CGTTCAGGACCGGCGGCGCCGTGCTCTCATCGCAGTTGGCGTAGCAGGAGGCCGGGATGCCAAGCGAGCCGTCGGGAAGCGTGTTCTGAGCCCAGATATCCCCCTCGTGGGCAAAGGCCAGGATCGCGTACCCGATCGTGCTTTTCGCCGCGGCGAGCCGTGCCTTGCCCCCGGGGACGGAGCACGGGGTAGTCGTCCATTCCACCTGCCCGGCAGGGCCGACGCCGCCACCCGCGATCACCGCCGAGCCCGATCCGATGGGCGTGATGTAGAAGCCCATGACCCCGCCACCGCTCTCGACGGCCTGCACGAAGGCCGGCTCGCTCCCCGCGGTGATGGGCTGCACGTAGACGCCCGAATCGCCCCACATCCTCGCGCCCGATGTGCCGAACTTCTGCGCGACAACGCTGTCCGGAACGGTCGAGATCGCCGTCCCCTCGGTGGTCACCAGGAAGTACTCCCCCGCCGCGTTGTACGCCAGCGAAGCGCCCAACCGGATCCGCCCCGGCGTGCCCGTGGTGCTGGCGATCGGCCCGGGGAACTTCAGGGTCCCATCACTCAGCACGTGCTGGATGTAGGCCTCGCGCGCGTTGCCGTTCTCGTACCAGCCGAACACGCCGCCGCCGGCGCCATCGGCAAGGAAGGTGGGAAAGTACCCGTTGCCGAGGCCCCCCGTCGTGCCGGCGTCGTACACCACGACCGGGCTGCCCGCGCCGTTGCTCGTCCCCGCGCCCGACCAGGTCGGCAGGCCGGCGGCATCCAACCGCTGGGTGTAGAGAGACTTATTGCTCAGGAAGCTGTTGGTCCGCCCCCGCACGTACAGGGCGATGACCGAACCGTCGTCCCCCGGCCGCAGATCCGAGAGCGACATCGAGTGCAGCGGCTGTGTCGGCGGGTTGTATGTTTCGCTCACCAGCACCGGCGCGGCCCAGGCCATCGCCCCGGCCGCATCGAGCCGCACCAGCGGAATCACATTGTCAGCGCTGAAGCCCACCACAAACGCGCCGTCCGAGAGCGCCGCCACCTGGGGGTTGCCCTTGAAGCTCGGCGTGCCGTCGCTCACGGTCACACCCTGCGGCCCCCACAGGAGCGCCCCCGTGGGACTCACCTTCTGCGCCTGGATCTGCTGCGTCCCGGGCACGACCGTGTCGTCGTTGTAGACGATGACGGCGTTGCCGACCGCATCGCAGACCAGGTCGTAGTCAACCGTGGACGAGACCCCGCGGTCCGCCACCAGAACGCCGTTGTGCGCCCAGAGTTCGGCCCCCTGTGCATCCAGACGCTGCAGGTAGACATCCCAACCGCCCGACGAGTTGTCGAACCACGAGATGTAGCAGCCGCCGTCGGGCGTGGGCGCGATCTTCGCCTGGTTCTGCTCACCGCTCCGGTCCCCCACCGCCACGCACTGCGCGGCGCTTCCGGACCACTGGGCCTGCGCCGATGGCGAGAGCACAGACACCGCAAGGCCGCTCGCGGCCACCATCAGAAAGAGGGCTTTCATGGGGAAACTCTCTCGCCCGGGGGGGGAAACTACGCTCTCGCCCGCGGATACGCTCGCCACGGGGACTCTTTTTCTCTACGCTGTATCCTCCCCCCGGTTGCGTTGTTCTCAGAACGGAGCCCCTGTTCTGAGAACTCGGGACCCCGGTCACCGCGGAGCGGAATTCTTGCGTACTACCCACGCCCAGCCGACCCCCGCCGACCCGGCCTCGGATTCCTCGGCCCCGCCGCTCTCGACCGAGGAGCTCGCGGAGGCGGAGCAGGTCGCCCGGCGTCTGCACGACGAGTTCCGCGCGGTCGTCGACGCCCTGGCCGAATCGCGTCGCGGCGCAAGCGCCATCTCCCGCGCCCTCGACGTCGATCGCGCGACCTGCCAGCGCATCGTGGGCGTTGCGGTGCGGCCGCAGGTCGGGCCCGAGGCCCTCGCTCAGCTGCCCGGCGTCCAGGGCCTCCGGCAGTTCCTCGCCGCCGTCGCCGAGCGGAGCGCCAGCCACAACGCCGAGCAGCTCGCGGCCGCGAACGCCGCCGTGGATCGCTTCGATCAGCTCCTCGACCGCTTCGGGGGCAGCCAGCGGCGGCTGCGCGCCAGGCTCGGGCTCGATCCCTCGGCGCGTGGCGGGCCCGCGAAGCCCATCCTGGGCGGCGCCGACGACATCGCGGCCCGGGAGGCTCTCTTCCGCGCGGCCGCGGCCGTCACCGGCCGCTGGTCCGAGCTCACGATCGAAACCCGACTGGTCCGTCCGCTTCCGGAGAATCCGGGGCTGACCGAGGGCGTGCGAATCCGCGGGCTCATCGGCCACTCGGCGCGTGCGGATGCGGTGCCGCTGGAGATGGGCGAGAGCGCGCCCCTCCGCACCGACGGTTCGGGGCCCGCGTTCGAGACGCTGCAGGCCCAGCCGGCGAGCGGGAGCACGCCGCGGTCCCTGCTTCCCGCGTTCTGCACCGAGCCGCTCCCCCGGGTGGTCTCCCGGAGCAGCGGCGATCGCGTGTTCCACATGATCGATACCTCCGGCACGGCCGCGAGCCCCGCCGATATCGTGATGGCCCACCGGAGTTCCAAGCCCGACCGCCACCCAGCGACGCTGCGGCCGGCCGTCGGGGAGATGCTCCTGCTGATCAACTTCCCCGCGCGACGGATGCTGTTCGACATCTTCGTCCACCGCGACATCGCCCGCCGCTGCATCCCGTCGGCGGAGGTCCACCTCTTCCGTTCGGATGCGCACGGACCGGCGATCGGCTGGACGACGCGCTTCGCCGGTAGCCCGCGCCTGGAGGTGCTCGGGTCCGGCCTGAGCCGCACGGCCGCACCCTCGTACGCCCGGTACACCGAGCTGCTCGGCGGCGTCTACGACCAGCTCGGGTGGGATGCCGGCGACTTCGTCGGCTACCGGTGCGAGGCCACCTTCCCGGTCTGGCGGGCGGCGTACTGCATGCTCTTTGACTTCACCGGGAACGAAATCGGGGCCTGACCCTCTGCGAAGGCCAGGCCCCGGGATATCGACGCC
>JAEYVB010000450.1 GCA_023429345.1 Planctomycetota bacterium | reverse complement strand
ATGCTCGGTACACCGTTGAATCCGGTTCCCAGGCCCACATGGGCCCGCGGCAACCACCGCCTTCAGCGCGGCAGGCTCCGCCTTCAGCGCGGCGATGCCCGCCGTGGGCACGGCAATGACCGCCGTGGGCACGGCGATGACTGCCGTGGGCACGGCGATGACCGCCGTGGGCACGGCGATGACCGCCGTGGGCCCGGCGATGACTGCCGTGGGCACGGCGATGACTGCCGCGGGCACGGCGATGACTGCCGCGGGCCGGGCGGAGGTCGCCTCCCGCGGGAAGTCCGTGCGCGTGCGACCCCGCAGCGCAGGGTCTGCGCCGGGCCGATAACGGGCACGAGTACCGATGAAACCCGCGCGAAGCCGCGCCTCTCGCCCCTTGCACCACCCCGCCGCACCACCTCGCCCCCCCACCCTCCCCGGCCGTTACACTCCCCGGGGAATGGCCACCCCAGCACACACCACCATGCCCAGCCCCGCGCTGGCGCTCCTGCTCCTCATCCCCGCCTTCCTGATCCCCCAGGCGCCCGCCGCCCGCGCGGTGCCCGCCGGGGAGCCGCGGCCGCCCTCCGCGCAAGGAGCCCAGCCCGCGGCATCCCCCCTCGCCCCGGTCGAGTACACCGTCGACCTGCGCAACGCCCGCTCGCAGATGGTCGACATGACCGTGACCTTCCGCGCCCTCGAGCCCGGCGCCTTCGAGGTCGCCCTGCCCGTCTGGCGGCCGGGGAAGTACCAGGTGCTCGACCCCGCGGGCGGCATCCGCGATGTCGTCGCCCGCTCGGCCAACGGCCGGCCGCTGCTCCTGAACCGGAAGAACAAGAGCGCCTGGACCGTCGAGATCCCGCCCTTCGGCGGGGGCGAGAACGACCTGGTGATCACCTACCGCGTCTACGCCAACTCCATCGCCGACCGCACCCGCCACGCGGATGACACCCACGCCTTCCTCAGCCCCTCGACCGTGTTCCTGTACGCCCCAGCGCTGCGCTCCCGGCCGCTCAGGGTGAAGATCGAGACGCCCGGGGGGGGGGGCGAGGCGTGGAAGGTCGCCACCGGCCTCTCGCGCGACCCGGCGGATGGAGGGGTCTTTGTCGCGCCCAGCTACGATGTGCTGGTCGATTCGCCGCTGGAGATCGGCGAGCACGAGGTGCTCACCTTCGAGGTCGAGGGCGCCCCGCACGAGGTCGTGATCTGGAACCCCACCGGGCAGGGGCGGACCCTCGACGCCGCCCGCATCACCGGCGACTTCGAGAAGATCGTCCGGGAGCAGCTCGCGATCTTCGGCACGCTGCCCTACGAGCGCTACACCTTCCTCATCCACGCCTACCCCGGCGGGTGCGGCGGGACCGAGCACCTCAACTCGACCATCATGGGCTGCCGCCCCGGAGCGCTCCGCGAGGATGCGGCCTTCCGGAAGTTCCTCGGCCTCGTCAGCCACGAGTTCTTCCACACCTGGAACGTCAAGCAGTTCCGCCCCGCCGGCATCCACCCCTACGACTACCAGCGCGAGAACTACACCGACCTCCTCTGGGTCGCCGAGGGCACGACCAGCTACTACGACGACCTCACCCTCGCCCGCGCCGGGCTGATGAAGCCCGACGACTACCTGAAGGCCCTCTCGGGAACGATTGACTCGGTCCGGAAGCGCCCCGGCGCCCGCGTGCAGAGCCTCGCGGATTCGAGCTTCGACGCCTGGACCAAGTTCAACAGGAGCACGCCCGACAGCGTGAACTCGACCGTCTCCTTCTACGACAAGGGCGCGCTCGTGAGCTTCCTCCTCGACATGGAGATCCGGCGGGGATCCGGCGGGGAAGACACCCTCGACGATGTCATGCGCGAGATGTACAGGGCGTTCCCGCTCGCCGGCCCCGGCTACACCCACGAGCAGTTCGCCGCCATCGCAGCGCGGTTCGCGGGGCACGACCTCCGCGGGTTCTTCGCCGCCGCGGTCTTCGGGACCGGGGACCTCCCCTTCGAGGAGGCCGCGGCCGTCGTGGGGCTGGAACTCACCCGCGGCGATCCGGAGTCCAAACCCAAGGCCTACATCGGGCTCGACCTCGACGCCGCCGGCGCTGTCACCGCCGCCCTTTCGGACGGCCCCGCCTACGCGGGGGGCCTGGTGCCCGGGGACACCATCGTCGCCGCCAACGGCCAGCGCATCCGCTCCGGGGCCGACCTCAACGGGATCGTGGATGACCTGGACCCGGGGGATGAGCTGCGGCTGACCTACTTCCGCTACGACACCCTCCGCGAGGCGATCCTCATCCTGGGCGAGCGGGCGGAGGGCCGCTGGACGCTGCGCCGGGTCAAGGACCCCACGGATGCGCAGCGGGAGGCGTACCGCGCCTGGATCGGTCAGGATTGGCCGGGGACCAAGAAGGATGATGAACCGGCCGGGCCTTCCGCCGGGAAAGAGGACAAGCCATGAACGCAGCCGCCATCGCCGCGCTGTCGATCAGCCTCATGGCCGTGGCCGCCGCCACACTGAGCGTGCGGGCCGCCCAGCCGACGCGCCCGGCCCCGCCGCCGCGCGGCGATGCACCCGGAGACTTCGCCTTGATTGGCACGGACTTCCGCGACCCCGCCAACGTGCTGGACGACTTCCACGACGCCGCGGCCAGGGCCGACTTTGCCCGCTATTTCTCGCACTGGACGCCCGAGTCGGTCTTCCTGGGCACCGACGCGACCGAGCGCTGGGTGGGCGGCGAGTTCGAGGCCTTCGCCAGGCCCCACTTCGACGCCGGCAAGGGCTGGACCTACCGGGCTCGGGAACGCCGGATCAGCACCGCGCCGGGCGGGCAGACGGCTTACTTCGACGAACTCCTGGAGAACGCCAAGCTCGGCACCTGCCGAGGCTCGGGCGTGCTGCACCTGGTCGACGGCGAGTGGAAGATCCTGCAGTACAACCTCTCCATCCCCATCCCGAACGACAAGGCGGCGGAGGTGGCGGGCATCATCGCGGCTCCGAAGCCTTAGCCGGCCCGGCCTCGTACACGGTCTCCCCCCCGATGACCGTCCGCAGCACGCGCGTGGCGAGGATCTCCTCGGGCGGGCAGGCCATGATGTCGCGGTCGATCACGATGAAGTCGGCGAGCTTGCCCGGCGTCAGGGACCCCTTCATCTCCTCCTCGAAGGAGGCATAGGCGGCCCAGAGTGTGAACATCGCCAGCGCCTGCTCGCGTGTGAGCCGCTCCTGCGGGTTCCAGCCGCCCTCGGGGTTCCCCTCGGCATCCTGACGCGTCACGGCCGCGTAAAAACCGAGGAACGGGTTGTGGCTCTCGACCGGGAAGTCGCTCCCGCCGGCGATCCTCGCGCCCGCCGCGAGCAGGTTCTGCCACGCGTACGCGCCCTTGGACCGCTCCGGCCCGACGCGCGCCTCCACCCACCGCATGTCGCTGGTGCAGTGCGTCGGCTGCATCGAGGCGATCACCCCCATTTCCGCGAACCGCGGCATGTCGTCGAAGTTCAGGAGCTGCGCGTGCTCGATCCGGAACCGGTGGTTGAGCTGCCGCGGCGTCATCCCCGGCACCCGCAGGGCCCGCTCGTAGGCGTCCAGCACCTCGCGGTTGGCGCGGTCGCCGATCGCGTGCGTGCAGACCTGGTACCGCTTCTGGACCGCGTGCCGCGCCACCGCCTCGACAAACTCCGTGTCCCCCACCGCGAGGCCCGCGTACGGCTCCCCTTCCGAATCCAGGGGCCGGTCGGCGTAGGGCTCCAGGAGCCACGCCCCGCGCGAGCCCATCGCCCCGTCCATGTAGAGCTTCACCGCGCGGATGTTCAGGACCGGCCCCGTGATCGGCCCGTTCTCCTCGAACCACGCGAGCGCGAACGGCCCCGAAACCATCAGATAGCTCCGGATCTTCAGCTTCCCCTCCCCGGCGAGCCGCCGGTACACGGCGATCTCTCCCGGCGACACGCCCGCATCGTGCACGCCCGTGAGCCCCGCGCTCAGGCAGAGTTCCTGGGCCTTGAGCAGCAGGTCCTCGCCGCGGCCCCGGGCGCCCGAGGGGATCTTCGACTCCACGAGCGACATCGCGTTATCCACCAGCACGCCGGTGGGCTCGCCCGCCTCATCCTTCAGGATCTCGCCACCCGCGGGGCTCGGCGTCTCTCGTGTGATCCCGGCGAGGGCAAGGGCCCGGGCGTTGGCGATGCCGGCGTGGCCGTCCACGCGCCGGAGCCACACGGGGTTGTCGGGCGTCGCCGCCGAGAGCTCACGGTTGGACGGCAGCACACGCTCGGACCAGGACTCGTGATCCCAGCGGCCCCCGAGGACCCACTCCCCCGTTTCCTTGTTGCCCGCCGCGTCGGCCGCGGCCCGGACGACATCGCCCAACGATGCGGCCCCGGACAGCTCGAGCACCCCCAGGCCGAACGCCCCTAGGCCCGCCATGTGCCCGTGGGCGTCGATCAACCCCGGCAGGACCGTCCGGCCTCCGAGGTCCATCTCCGCCGCTCCTTCTCCCGCGCGGGCCCGAACATCCGCGAGGGCCCCCACGGCTATGAGGCTCTCGCCGCGGACCGCGAACGCCTGGGCCGTGGGCCGCTGAGGGTCGGCGGTGTAGATGGTCGCGTTGTGGTACACCACGGCGGACTGCCCGGGGCAGAGCCGGGCCGCGCCGAGGACGAGGGCGAGCAGGAGAGCACGGGTCATGGAACCTCCGCGGCGTGGGCGGGTATGGATGGAGGGGCCGGGGAGCATAATCCGGCCCGGCGCCTAGGGTTCGCTCGCCGCGGCCCCGGCCGCGTCGGATTCGCGTTACGATGGCCGGCGCACGCGGACTGGACCCGACCAGGCCCCGGAACCGCGCCGGCCGAGGGTGATTCGTTGCCAAAGCTCCTACTACGACCATCAAACTGGCAGGGCCGCACGATCAAGGTGGATGGAGAGCCGATCTCGATCGGCCGCCACCCCGACAACGCCATCTGCCTGCACGACGAGAAGCTCTCCCGCTTTCACTGCGTCGTCGAGCCCGACCCGGACGGCCATGGATACCGCGTGCGGGACCTCGGTTCCCGCAACGGGACACGGCTCAACGAAGAGAAAGTGACCCAGTCCCCGATCAACCACGGCGACATGCTCCGATTCGGCGACCACGAGTTCATCGCGGAGATGGTCGAAGACAGCGCTCCGCCGCCCAAGCGCTCCCGCAAGCCCGACGAGGGCCGCGCTTCGAGCACGCCCGCCACCCCGAGAG
>JAEYVB010000160.1 GCA_023429345.1 Planctomycetota bacterium | reverse complement strand
GCGCTGAACCCATCCTCGGCGGCGGCCTGGGCCCTGATGGGCCGCATCGCGGTGGAGAGTTTCAACTTCGAGGGCGCGGAGCAAGTCGCGGAGAAACTGAGGAGGCTGGGCGGGGAGCACTCGCCGGAGGCCGCCGTCGTGCTGGCGCGGGCGGCGCTTCGGCAGAACGATCCGGATGGTGCGGATACCGCGCTCGAGCCCGCGCTGGAAAGGTACCCGCGGATGCGCGGGTTGCTGGCGCTTCAGGCGGCGAGCGCGGCGCTTCGGTACGACTTTGAGCGGACCGATGCGCTGCTCGCGGCGTTTGACAAACTCTCGCCGGGCTCGCCCCAGGCGTACTTCGAGGTCGGGCGGGCCCTGAGCGAGGCCCGCCAGTACGAGCACGCCGGGGAGTACCTGGGCCAGGCGGTGGCGAGGGCCCCGTACTGGGCGGAACCAGTGATCGAACTCGGGCTGATGTCCCTGCAGGCGGGCAAGACGGTCGAGTCGCGCGATGCGCTGCGGAGGGCGGCGGAGCTGGACCCGTTCAACATCCGCGCCGGGAACACACTGACGCTGGTCGAGGAACTGGCCAACTACGAGCGCGTGGAGAGCGAGCACTTCATCGTGCGGTACAGGGCGGGTATCGACGAGATCCTTGCCCGGGACATGCTGGCCCCGCTCGAGACGATGTACCGGCGGGTGACCGGCGGGGACCCGGGCGGGATCGATTTCGAGCCGCCGTTCAAGACGACGATCGACCTGATGCCGGACAAGCGCTGGTTCGGCGTGCGGATCGCCGGCGTGACGAGGATCCACACGATGGCCGCCTCGACGGGGCCGTGCATCGCGATGGAGGCTCCGCGCGAGGGGCCGAGGCAGAGCGTGGGGACCTACGACTGGCTGCGCGTCGTGCAGCACGAGTACACGCACACGGTCACCCTGGCCCGCACCAACAACCGCATCCCGCACTGGTTCACCGAGGCCGCGGCCGTGTACCTGGAGGATTCGCCCCGCGCGTACAGCACGTGCAAGCTGCTGCAGGGCGCGGTCGAGAGCGACGCCCTCTTTGACCTCCGGAAAATCAACCTCGCGTTCGTGCGGCCGGAGAAGCCCACGGACCGCTCGCAGGCGTACGCCCAGGGCCACTGGATGTACGAGTACATGATCACGCGCTGGGGGCCGGAGGCGCCGCTCGCGTTGATGGACCGGTACGCGGCGGGGGAGCGCGAGGAGGCGGCCTTCCGGACGGTGCTGGGGATCGACACGGAGACATTCCTCGGGCAGTTCACCGAGTGGGCGAAGCAGCAGCTCGGCGAGTGGGGCATGGCGGAACGCGCGGGCGAGCCTTCGCTGGCGGAGATCGTCGCGGTTGTCAAGGAGGGCGGCGGTGCGCCCGGCGGGAAGCTGGACGCCGAGGCGGTCGAACAGTGGCTCCTGAAGCATCCGGACCACGCCGGGCTCCTGGAACTCAAGGCCCGCCACGCCCTTGCCTCGGCCGACAACAATGTCACGGAAGAGATCGTTTCGGTGCTGAATCGCTATGCCCAGGCGAGGCCGGTCGACCCGATGCCGCACCAGCTGCTGGCGACGTACTTCCTTTCGCTGAGCGACGGGCGTGAGAGGGCGATTCCCCACCTGGAGTACCTCGACCTGCGTGAGCAGAACTCGACGGCGTACGCGGCGGAGCTTGCTCGGCTCTACGCCGCGACGGGGGACCTCGACCGGGCCGGGCAGAAGGCGGAGCGGGTGGCGATCATCGCCCCGTACGTTGCGGCGAACCGGGAACTGGCGGCGACGGTGGCGCTCCAGCGGAAGGAATACGGGGTTGCTCTCCGGCACATCGAGGCTCTGAACAGGCTGGAGCCGGACCGGGAAACGCACAAAAAGCGGCTGGAGGCCATTCGGAGGCTGATGGCGGCCGGGGGTTGACCCCTTCTCGGATCTCGGGGCTCGTAACATGGTCGCTTTGTGGGCGGTAGAAACCTGGGAGGCAGGAGCCCGCGATGGTCAGGTGGATGGCGACAGCGGCGACGGTGGTGGGGCTTGCGGCCGCGGCGGCCGCGGGTCCGCTCAACCGCGACTGGGTGCCATCGGACGCGACCTGGGTGGTGCATGTGGATATGGAGACCGGGGTGGGGTCATCGGTGGGGCGTTTCCTGGTGGAGAACCGGGGGGCCTGGGGGCCCAACGACTGGGAACGTTTCCGGGAGCGCACGGGGATTGATCCCGCGACCGACATCAAGGGGGTGACCATCTTCGGGCCGACCTGCGACGAGCAGCACGCGGTGGCGGTGGTCGATGCGACATCCGCGACGGACAGCTTCCTCTCGAAGCTGCGGGCGAAAGAGAAGAGCTTCGAGCGGGTAAAGGGCGAGCGGTACACGCTGGACACCTGGCGCGAGCACGGCTCTCAGCGGTTCGGGTATGTGCGGAAGGATGGCGACCGGAGGTTGATCCTGGTCGGGCGCGATCGGGCGCGGGTGGAGGAGGCGATTGACCGCACGGAGTCGCAGAAGGCTTCAGAGAGCCCGGCGCTCTCGACGATGCCGCGGGAGGGCTCGTTCCTCTTCGTGGCGGCGATGAATGTGGGCACGGCCGCCGAGGGGGGCAAGGCGGTCATGGTGCAGAAGATGAAGGATCTGCGGTTGGATTTCGGCGAGTCGGGGGACGAGCTCTACGGCACGATGGTGGTGACCACGGGGACCGAGCAGGAGGCCAGGGATGTCCTCCAGATGCTTGAGGGGGCGGCGGCTATGGGGCGGATGATGGCCCAGAGCCGGCCGGAACTGGCGGACATGGTGGAGGCGTCCCGGTCGCTGGCCCTTTCTGCGTCCGATAGCAGCGTGCGGGCGAGTTTTGCGATGGAGAGCAGCAAGGCCCTTGGTATGCTGAAGACCTTGGCGGAAAAGCGCGCGTCCGCGAAGGGCGGGCCGGGGCAGGCCGAAAGGGGCACGAGCACGGATGAAGACCGCGGCGCAAAGTAAGTCCGGGGCGAAGGTGGCTCAGGACGCAAATGGCGTCCGGACCGGCCGTGCGCCGGCGGTGCGTCGGGTGGCGCGTCCGGGGATGGAACTCACGCCGGAGCAACTGGCCATCCGTGCGCAGCGGGGTTCGCCCGACGCGTTCGGGGAGCTGGTGCGACAGTTCGAGGGCCGCGTTTTCAACTTCCTTCTGCGACGCGTGAGCGCGGCCGACGCGGAGGACCTGACGCAGGAGGCCTTCATCCGGGCGTGGCAGCGGATCCACCAGTACGACCCGCGGTGGCGGTTCTCGACGTGGCTGTTCACGATCGCGACGAGGCTGACGACGTCACGGACCCGTAAGGGAAGGTTCACCCTGGGCCTGGACGAGCACGCACGCGGCGGGACGGCGGTCGAACCCGAGCGAAGGCTGGCCCACGCGGAACTGCGCGGGCACATCTGGAAGCTGGTGGACCGCACGCTGACCGATGAGCAGCGCACGGCGGTCTGGCTGCGGTACGTGGAAGACATGGCCATGCAGGACATCGCCCAGGTCATGGGCAAATCGCAGGTGGGCGTCCGGGTGATGCTTCACCGGGCCCGCCTGTCGCTCGCGCGACGCATGGAGACCGAGGGAAGCCTCTCGACCCTGGGCATGGAGGTTCGAGTGGTCCACACCGCGGCCGGGCCGGCGGGGGTAGAGCCGTGAGCCGCCGTCTGCGATGGATCGACGAGGCGCTGCGGGAGCGGCCGGCCATGCGCGCCGCCCCGAACGGTCTTCACGGGCGCGTCATGATCGAGGTGAGAAATACCCGGCCGGCGGCGAAGTCCGCCGGATCGGTCGGTGCCGGGTGGTTGAAAGTCGCGGCGTGTCTCGCGTTGCTCGGCGGCGCGGC
>JAEYVB010000270.1 GCA_023429345.1 Planctomycetota bacterium | reverse complement strand
CCTCCGCCTGGCCGTACCGGCGGGTCATCAGGCTCAACTCCGCCATCGCAAGGTCCACCGGCAGGAGCTTGGAATCCTGGAGCGGCGCCGCGTTCCGGAGCGCTTCGATCGCCAGGTCCGCCTGCCCGTTCCGCATGAGGAACTGCGCCATCGCCATGAACGGGTCCACCGTCAGCCGGCCCTCATCCTTCAGCCTGGTGATGTGATCGATGAAGAGCTGCCGCCCCTTGGTCCACTCGCCCTTGGCGGCGTGCCACCCCGCGTCGAGGGCCACCAGGCGGAGGCTGTCCGACTCCGACCGCATGCGGTCGATCAGCCTGCGGGCCTCATCCCACAGGCGCTCGGTGATGTAGAGCTCCGCGAGCGCTGCGCCGTTGTCCACATCCCCGGGCGTGCGCGCCAGGATCTGCTCCCGGAGCTCGCGCACAAACTGGGTGTTGCCCGCCTGCGACTCCAGCGACAGCCACGCGTTCCGCAGCGCCGGGTCGCGCCGCGCCGACTCCGACTCGCGGGCCGCCGCAAGGGCCCCCTGCGTGTCGCCCATCTGCACCATCACCCCGATGCACGACCGCAGCACTTCCAGGTCGCCGGGGTTGAGCTCCAGCGCCCGCTTCAGCGCCGCGGCCGCCTCCGGCCCGCGACCGAGCTGCAGCAGCGCCAGCCCCTGAAGGCGGTAGATGGCCGCGTTCGCGTTCCCGCGATCGACCGCCCGCTCCAGCATCGTCACGGCGTCGCGCGTGTTGCCCTCCTGCAGCAGGAGCCTGGCCCGGAAGGTGTCGCCCTCGGCCCGGTCCGCGTCGGTGGCGATGGCCCGCTGCACGATCTCCCGCGCCTCTGCCAGGTTGTTCGCGCCCAGCGCGGTGAGGAACCGGAGCTCCAGCACGCGGGCATCCTCCGGCCAGGTGGACGCCAGCTTCTTCAGCTGCGACTCCGCCTCCGCCTGCTTCCCGAACTTCTGGTACGTGCGGTACTCCGCGAGCGCCCGGTCCACGCCGGTGGACCCTGACGTTTCGAGGAGCGCCAGCGTCCCCTCCAGCGTGCTCGACGCCCGGACGCGCTCCTCCAGGGTCCGCAGCGACTCATCCTCGGGCCGCTTCTCCCGCGCCGCCTTCAGCACCGCCAGCGCGCCCTCGGTGTCGCCCGCGCCCACCTTGAGCGAGGTCAGCCAGTTCACGAGCCGGATGTCGTAGTTGAGCGGCACAAGCGCCGTCTCGAGCGCTGCCCGCGCCGCCGCCTCATCCCCCAGGCGCTCCCGGTCCCCCTTGAGCAGCTTCTCCACTTCGATCAGCTTCGCGACCACCGGGTCGTCGACACCGCCGAGGTCGTGCTTGGCCTTCATGATGGCCAACTGCTGCTTCGCGGCCGCGTGGTCCGGATCGATCTGCAGAACCTGTTCGAACAGCGCCATCGCCTCGCGGTCCTCGCCGAGCTGCGCCTCCAGGTTCGCCAGCGACATCCGGAGGTCGATCACCCCCGGCTGGAGATCGATCGCCCTGCGGAGGTACTCGCGCGTGAGCCCCGGCTGCGGCGGCTGCACCCGCTGGCCGATGTCGGCCATGATCCTCATCCCCTCAAGCGCGTGCATCCGGCTCAGCGCTTCCCGCCGCAGCAGCGGATCGAGCTTGCGCTGCGCGCCCCGGTAGTCGCCCTCCAGGAAGAGGATTTTGCCGTCGATGAACGCAAGTTCCGTCGACTCTTCGGCGATCTGCTGGCCGAGCGCGCCGCGGAACTCCTTGGCGCGGCCGAGCAGCCGCGTCCGCTCCGCCTCGTCCTTCGCCATCACCGCCGCCGACACCGCCGCGTCGGCCTTGCTGACCTCGGCGATCTGCCGCAGCGCAAAGAGCTTCAGGCCCTTCAGTCCCACCGGCTCGTCGGGCAGCTTCGCCACCCGCTCGTAGGTCGAGATCGCGTCGTCGAAGCGGCCGGCGAACACCCGCATCCGGCCCAGCGCCAGGAGCATCTCGGCATCGTCCGGGTTGGCCGCGGAGCAGTCCTCGGCGATAGCTGTCGCCAGTTCCAGGCCGGCCGTCGAATCGATGGCGATCGCCATGCTCATGAAGCGGAAGATCAGGTTGCTGTCCACCAGCCCGCTCGAGTCCGTGCGCAGGGTCGCCCCCACGCGCGCCAGCTCGGGCTTCAGCGCCTCGAGGCCGGAGGTGCGCAGCCGCGTGGCCTCCGCCCCGCGGCTGTCGCGAGACGACTGGACCGCCCGGTTCACCTCGAGGGCCAGGTTCGCCACCAGGGCGCGCGGATGGTCCGGGTTGGCCGCGAGCATCGCCCGCGACGCCTCCGCGGCGGCGTTCATCTCGCGCTCGGCCACCTCCGTCCGATCATCGGCCCGGGCACGCTCCGAGAGCGCCAGGTGGATCGCCGCGAGCTCCGACGCGGCAGCGACATCCTTGGGGTCCACCGCCACGGCCGCGCCCAGGTCCTCAAGCGCCAGCGTGACACGGTCCGGCGTGACCTCCAGCCCGCCCGAGAGCATCCCCCCGATCGCAAGGCCCCGGTACCGCCGCACCGCGCCCGGCGCCTCCGGCTCCAGGTACTTCAGGCTGGTCTCCGTCTCGCCGATGAGGTGCTGCCAGCCCTCGCGCGAGGCGCCCAGGTTCGCGAGCTGCTGGTAGATGGCCTCCAGGTAGTCGTGGTGCGCCTCCAGGTTGGTCTTCTGCACCACCGCGAGCTGCCGCAGGATGCCGTGGACGTACAGCCCGTACTCGCTCTCGAACACCGTCCGCGACTCCGGTACCCGCTTCTCACGCGCTTCCCGCCACTTCGTCAGCCACTCCACGTTCGTCCGCTGCTTGTTCACGGCCTTGGAGTAGTGCACATCCGCGGCCTTGTAGTCCCCCCGCGCCATCGCCTGGTCGCCCAGGCGCACCAGCCGCGGGCCCGAGGCCTTCTGCACGTACACGAACGCGCCCCCCGCCATGGCCGCGAGCGCGACCAGGGCGACGGAGAGGATCACCACGAACTTGACGTTGACGCGAGAGGCCATCAGGTCTCTTCCTGTGGGTGTCGGGCCGGGAGGGTTGCCAATCTACGGATGCGGTGAGTTCCCGGTTTGTCCTAGGGGGTTATCGGGAGGCCAGCGGCCCGTCTGCACCTTGGCCCAGTCCGGAACGCAGGTCATGATCTCGCCAAACAGGTCAGTCAGGAGCTCCCCCGCGAGCGCGGCCAGTTCCGCCGAGTTCTCGGTCCTGGAGGGGCCCACCTGGACCTTCATGTAAAACGCGTAGTCGTTGGTCAGGTCGAACGCCAGGGCCCGGACCTCCTCCGCGCTGGTCGCGATCCCGCCGTTGGCGATGAAGAAGTACCCGGCGAAGATCTTCCCGCCCCCGGGGCCGGCGAACTCCGTCACCCGCAGCATCGGCAGGTTGTCCGGCGTGACGCCCACGGGCAGGTTCACGCGGCGGCCGCCGCCCGCGGTGGACCACTCGTTCGAGAGCCGCGTCGTGTACAGCGGCGTTGGCGAGAACGGGTTGTCACCCTCCGCCGCGGGCGCCCAGTCGCCGGTGCCGATCGGCATGGGCTCCATCCAGGGGCCCCCGACCAGCGAGAGCCCGCCCCCCACCAGGCAGCGGTCCGGCACGTGCGGCACGGTGTCGATCATCCCGGTGTAGTAGGCGACGTGGAGATCGAC
>JAEYVB010000098.1 GCA_023429345.1 Planctomycetota bacterium | reverse complement strand
GTGCGGCGGCTGCCGGAGACCGATCTGCTCTTCGGGGCGTTCGGGGGGGAGGGGCCGCTCCTGGAGCGGGCGGTGGTGCGGCTGGGGGATGGGCGCCGGGTGCGGGTGCTGAAGGTGCAGCCGCGGGATGGGAAGCTCCAGATCCTGTGCCAGACGGAGCGGGATCCGTCGACGGCGACGGCGCAAACGCCGCCGTGATCAGGGCGCGGGCTCGCGGAAGTGGCGGACCATGTCGCGGAGCATGAGCTGGCCGCGGGTTTTCTGGGCGGGGCTGGCGTGGCCGCCGACGTTGTAGCGGAGGAAGGTGAAGGTGCGACCGAGGGCCTCGGGCGGGGGCATGCCGCGGCCGCTGGCCATGTTCCGTCGGTCGCGTTCGCCCTGCTTTCGGACATCGGCGAGGAGCTCCTCGTCGGACTGCTTGATCTGCTCTCCGGAGACGGTCTCCATCGTTTTGACGAAGTCGAGGAAGACCTTGTCGAGGTACTTGTCGCGGTCGGCGGCGGGGACGTTCTGGTATCCGGCGGCGTGCTTGTCCCAGAGGTCGATGGCGAGGCGGGAGACGTTCTCCTCGATCTGCTCCCGTGCCGCGCCGGCGATGCCGGCGGCGAAGGCGCCCAGGAGGACCGAATCGCCGGAGCCCATGTTCTTCAGGCGGCTGACGAGCTGGCCGATCAGCTCCATCCGCTTCTCGATGGGGAGGCGGTTGAACTCGTCGGTGAGGAGGGTGTAGTTGAAGATCGAGTCGAGGCCGGCCTTGGTGTAGTCGGGCTGGGGGATGGGGCGGAAGAGCATCCAGGCGCCGAAGCCGAGGGCGGCCAGGAGCGGCGGGCCGCCGACGAGCAGGCGGGACCGGGTCTTCTGCCGCCGCTCGGGGGTGCCGGCGAAGAGATAGACGACGCGGCCCCAGAGCTCGCGCACGTCGGGGGAGCGCCGGACGCGGGAGGCGATCCGGCGGGCGGTTTCACGGAAGGCGGTGGCTTCGCTCATAGGGGTGCGCCGATCATGGCGGGGCCTCGATCCCGCCGCCGAAGCGGATGATGTCCTGCATCAGGCTGGTCGCCTGGTCCTCGGTGGGCTCCATGCCCCAGTCGGCGCGGTAATCGTCCCAGTACACGGCGTTTTTCTGGACGCCGACGCGGCGGAGCTTGTGCCAGTTCTCGTGGTCCATGAGGATGGGCCACTTGCGGTTGTTCTGGTAGGCCATGCTGACGCCCCGCTGGGGGTCGCGGACGGAGAGGAACTCGGCGCCGAGCATGAAGATGCCGGGGAGGTACTCGTAGCTGACGCCGTCGGTGCGGTAGACGGGTTCGCCCATCTCGTTGAAGGGCATGTCGGAGGGGCACCGGAAGGGGTCGGAGACGATGTAGAACCCGTCATCGCCCCGGCGCGGGATGGGGGCATCGACGTAATCGGCCATGACGTCCAGCAGCGAGGGGTCGTTGGGGTTGCTGCCGGTGGGGTCGTGCAGCGGGCGGACCATTGGGAAGAGGTCCTTGCTGTCGTTCATATAGATGGCGATGCCCTGCCCCATGCCCCGGAGGTTGGCCAGGCACTTGGCCCGGCGCGAGGTTTCCCGCGCCGAGCCGAGCGCCGGCAGGGTGATAGAGATAAGGAGTGCGATCACGCTGATGACGACCAGCAGCTCGATCAGCGTGAAGGCGCGTGCGGGGCGCGGGTCACCGACCTTGCGGCAGCGCGCGGACCTCCGCGCGGGCCCGGTGCGGCCCCGAACCCCGGCACCGGCGCTGTGCATCCTCAACTCCCCGTGTCTCATAGCGGCAGTCTCACGAGCTTGTCTCCGGTGACCTCATCCACGATGCGCTGGGCCGCGGGCGTCTGGATCGCCCGGAAGGTGTTGGCGTGCTGCCGGAACCGTTCCTGGAGGGCGGGGTCCTCTTCGAGGGCCTTCTGGAAGCTCCGGGCGATGGACACCATCCCCCGCTTGAGCTGCACGCTTCGGCCGAGGGCCGCGGCCAGGGCGAGGCCCAAGGCTATCGGCAGGCGCGCCGGCTCCGGGATCCAGGGTGAGAGCCCGTTCACCGTTTGCGCGACCGGGCTCTCCGGGTCGGTCGCCTCTTTGAGGACGAGGTCGACCTGTTCGACGGCCGCGCTGGCCGCGGCCTCCAGGGCGCGGGACCGCGCGAGGGCAGCGCGGACCTGGGGCTCCAGGGGGTGGGAGGGTTCGAGCTGTTTGAGCCGCTGCTCCCACGCCTCCGACTCCCGGTGCAGCTCATCGCGGAGCTGCACGACCTCACCGCGGAAGGCCTCGACCTGGCCGGTGTCGACGCACCCGGCGAGGCCCGCGAGGCAGGCCGTGACGAGTGTGAGAAGACCGGCGACAAACCAGGGACGTACCGACATCGCAAACCCCCTTCGAATCGGCGGGCCGCGTGCTTCACTCCTGCACCGGCCCGCGTGCCTTGGGGGGCTTGCGAACCTTGTACCGGGGAAGAATAACGCGCGTTACGCGGGGTTCCAGAACAAATGCCGAATGACCACGAGAAGCGCCCACTTTCGTGGTCGTTCCAGAAACGGCGGCCCCGCCGGGAACTCAGCCCGGACGATGGGCATCCAACACAGCGCGGCGTTCCCGGGACGGCTTGGGGGGCGCTGCACAGCGGGGAATGCCACGCGCGGGACTTCGCGAGAGCGATAGCGCCCGCGGGTGAGGGGTCCTGCATGATCAGTCGCTGATCAGAAAGGTATGGAGCATGGTCCGCTGCGATCGCATCGGTCGGGGTTGTCTCGTGGCCGCGCTGGCGCTGGGCGCCGTTTCGGCGGCGAACGGGCAGTTTGTCGCGCGCTGGAACGTGAGCGCGTACACGCCGGCCAACAACGGGGGGGCGGTGACGCCGCTCGCGGTCGATTTCTCGGCGCCCAACGTGCTCGCGTCGCCGATCACGGCGGGGCCGGGCCTCCAGTCGCTCGACCCCTGCGGGGGGGCGCTGGCGCTCACCGCGTGCGCGGGGTCGGCCGACATGTGGGTGCAGTACTTCTCGACGGGCTTCGACCCCGACGACTACTTCGAGTGGACGATCACGCCGCTGCCGGGGTACAGCGTTACGTACCAGCAGTTCCAGATCCCGATGGGGATCCTGTACGTGGTCGACAGGACCACTCCGGGGGCGCCGCGCTCGACGGGCCCGAAGACCTGGGACCTGTACTACAGCCTTGACGGCTTTGCGACGCCGGGAACCCTGCTCATCGGCGGCGACCCGTTCCCCTTCAGCATCCAGGGGATTCCGGGGCAGTCGGTGGGCGCCAGCGAGGAGGTGCACATCGGCGGGAGCATCGCGGCGGTCGGAACGCAGAGCGGGACCGTGACCTTCCGCTTCTACGGCTACAACATCGAGAACGCCCATCCGTCGGGGCCGCTGGGCTTCGGCGCCGGGCCGACGAACCGCACGTACTTCGGCTGGCCACGTTTCGATGCGGGGATCATCGGCACGGTTACGGGCTCGGGC
>JAEYVB010000263.1 GCA_023429345.1 Planctomycetota bacterium | reverse complement strand
CGTCAGGACCCGGACATCATCCTGGTGGGCGAGATCCGCGACCTGGAGACCGCGCAGATCGCGGTGCAGGCGTCCCTGACCGGCCACCTCGTGCTGAGCACCCTTCACACCAACGACGCGCCCAGCTCCATCATCCGTCTCCTCGACCTTGGGATGGAGAACTTCCTCCTGACCGCCACCATCGAGGGCATCGTCGCCCAGCGTCTGGTGCGGACGATCTGCCCGAAGTGCAAGGAGGAGTACCAGCCCAAGGAGGAGGAGCTCATGGAGCTCTCGCTCCGCACGGAGGATGTCCGCGGCAAGCGGTTCTTCCGAGGGCGGGGCTGCGACAACTGCAACAAGTCCGGCTACCGCGGCCGGATGGCGATCTTCGAGATCATGGCCATGGACGACGATGTCCGCGACCTCGTGATGAAGGAAGCCAGCACGAACATTATCCGCGACGTCGCCCGCCGCAAGGGCATGCGACTGCTGCGGGAATCGGGCCTGATGGCGATCTACGAGGGTCAGACGACGATCGACGAGGTCGTCCGC
The DNA here is from genome assembly GCA_023429345.1 of Planctomycetota bacterium. Taxonomy (GTDB): domain Bacteria; phylum Planctomycetota; class Phycisphaerae; order Phycisphaerales; family UBA1924; genus JAEYVB01. Next base: position 3,688 of record JAEYVB010000263.1, on the reverse strand, counting down.
GAGACCATCGCCGACGATTGATTTTCACAGGTCCTGTGGACCTGACTCCGGAGCCGACCGATGCCGACGTTCGCGTACGAAGCACTGAATCAGGCCGGCAAGCCCCAGAAGGGCTCGGTCGAGGCGACCACCTCCGAGGAGGCCATCCAGCGGATCAAGGCGCAGGGGTACTTCCCGACCGCCGTCCGCGAGCAGAAGGTCAAGAAGTCGGCGGTGGTCGGGGAGCCGACGAAGGCGGTCAAGAAGAAGAAGTCCGGCGGCATCTCGATCGGCGGCGTCTCGAAGAAGCAGCTGACGGCCTTCACCCGCCAGCTCTCCACGCTCCAGGACGCGGGCCTGCCCCTGCTGCGCTCGCTCCAGATCCTGGAGGGGCAGCTCAAGCCCGGCAAGCTCAAGAACGTCCTCATCGGCGTCTGCGAGGATGTCGAGGGCGGCTCGGCGCTGTCGGAGGCGATGAGCAAGCACCCCCGGGCGTTCGACAAGCTCTACTGCAAGATGGTCGCGGCCGGCGAGATCGGCGGCGTGCTCGACGTGATCCTCCAGCGCCTCGCGGAGTTCATGGAAAAGAGCATGCGCCTGAAGCGCAAGATCAAGGGCGCGCTGGTCTACCCGATCGTGGTCGTGGTCGTGGCGATCGCCATCCTGACCTTCATCATGGTGTTCATCATCCCGAAGTTCGAGGAGATCTTCTCCGACTTCGGCGTCGAGCTCCCGGGCCTGACGCAGTGGCTGGTCAACACCAGCCGCTGGATGGCCGGCAGCAACCCGGAGCAGGCGGTCCCCGGCTTCGTTTTCGTCGTGGCGGCGCCCTTCTTCATCTACTTCTTCTTCAAGCTGGTCCGGAAGGCCGGCCCGGGCAAGGCGATCACCGACACCATCCTGCTGAAGTTCACGCCGATCTTCGGCAAGCTGATCCGCAAGACGACGATCGCCCGCTTCACGCGGACGCTGGGCACCCTGATCTCGGCGGGCGTGCCGATCCTCGAGGCGGTGACCATCACCAGCGAGACCAGCGGCAACTACGTCTTCGAGAAGGCGCTGATGAAGGTGCACGACTCGATCCGCGAGGGCGAGAGCTTCGCGGCCCCGCTCCGTGAGTCCAAGACGTGCGACGCCATCGTGGTGAACATGATCGACGTCGGCGAGGAGACGGGCGAGCTCGACGCGATGCTGCTGAAAATTGCCGACAACTACGACGAGGAGGTGGACGTCGCCGTCGCCGCCCTCGTCTCGCTGCTCGAGCCCCTCATGGTCGTGGTCATCGGTCTGATCGTGGGCACGATCGTCGTGTCCATGTTCCTCCCGATGGTGGCCATGATCGAGTCCCTCCAGGGCGGCAAGGTCTGAGTCCCGCGTCGAACCGGCCGGGCCAGGGCGCCCGGGGAGGTCGAATGACACGTCCGCGACAACACGCACGCGCCTTCTCGCTGGTCGAGCTCCTGCTCGTCATCGTGGTCATCTTCATGCTGATGGGCCTGCTCCTGGGCGGCTTCCGCTTCGCCCGCGGGTACGCCAAGCGGGCGGCCGACCGCACCACGGTCAAGAGCCTCCAGCAGGCCGTCTCCTACTTCCAGCAGCAGATGGGCTTCCTCCCGCCCCTGGTCAAGGACCTGGGTGATCCGCCGGGCTACTCCGGCGGCCCCATCCGCACCGCCGGCGGCGAGAACCGCCCCGACGTATTTCTCAACAGCGTCGCGAACGATCTCGAATTCCTCCGCACAAACCCGCTGCCCGACGACCCGGATTACCGCTTCAGCCTCTACAGCTTCCCGTACTACCTGCTCGGCGCCTGCGAGGTGTCCCGAACGACGGCCCCCTCGAACCCGCCCGTGCCGATCGACGGCGTCCCCGGCCCGGGGATGTTCGCGGCCAAGCGGGACGGCGCCTTCGAGCGGGCCGGGCAGCGCTTCGAGCCCTTCTTTGACACCGCCCGCAACGCCAAGGCGGTGGTGACCGTGGACGCCGCCAACGGGCGCGTCGAGCTCCGCGATTCCAACAACGTGGCCTTCCGCTACTACCGCTGGGAGAACGGCAAGGCCACCGCCGGCGCCAACGGCACGCCCGGCCCGATCGGCTCGGTCAACAACGAGGCGGATCTCAACATCCCGATCATCCTCGGCGACCGCGACGATCTGAAGGGCGCCAAGTACGCCATCGTCGCCGCCGGGCCGGACGGGGTGTTCGGCAACGAGGACCAGATCTACGTGCGGGCGCCCAACCACCCGCAGGCGATGACCAGGGAGGCCATGGCCATCAAGCTGGGCATCAGCACGCCGACGACACAGCCCGAGATCGACCGCATGCGAGCCCGCGCCATGCAGGACAACATCGTGGAGGTCGGCAAATGATCCGCCACTCTCGTGATCGGGGTCGCCGGTCGGGCTTCACGCTCCTGGAGCTGCTGGTCGTCATCTCCATCTTCCTCCTCCTGCTCCTCATCGCCGTCCCCGCCTTCAGCTCCATGCTCTACTCCTCCGAGGAATCCCTCGCCGAGAACAGCATGCGCTCGGGCCTCACCGCCGCCCGCGACGCCGCGGCCCGCGGCCGCCAGGGGCAGGACGGGGCCGCGGTCTTCCTTTACGACGCCGTCGCCCAGAAAACGTCCATCGTCCCGTGCGTGCAGGTGGGCGTGCTCGTCGAACCCGACCCGGTCAACCCGGCCCTCACCGTCCGCCGCGACGTATTCGCCCCGGTCCCCGGGTATGAGCCGACATCGCTCCCGCGCGGCTGGATGATCCGCGGGTACGCCGCGGCCAACACCATCGACGACCAGTGGTACGGCGATCCCGCGATCACGGGCAATCCGTACGCGGTGTCGTCGCGAAGGCTGCAGGGCAACTGGCTCTTCCCCGAGAACGACTTCTACGACTGGGACGATGAGGCCGACGGGACCGACCGACACACGTTTATCGTGCGCTTCGAGGGCGGCACCGGCGCCCTCAAGCCGGGCGATCTCGACCCCGTGCTTGTCCTCGACGCCGTCCCCAGCGATTCCTTCCGCACCTCGGCCCCGTTCAACACCTACCGGGCCGACACCGCCGCCGACAAAGCCAAGCTGGTCCGCACGATCGTGAACGCGCCGTTCTCCGGCGTGGGCTCCCTCTCGATCGCCGATCGGCGCGCCCTCCTGGGCGATGAGGCGGTGGACACAATCCTGGCCAAGCCGGTCACGCAGCTTGCGCTCTGCAACGAGAAGAAGCTGGCCGCGGGGCTGGGCGCTGCCTCGGGCACGGCCGTCCGGCTGAACAGCATCACGGGGTGCATCTACCTCGACCCGGCGGCGGCGAACTACGAGCCGCAGATCGATCCGAATGTGAGTCTCGACGACCTGAACCTGTATATGGAAGGGCGCCTGTCGGACACCAACGGCGATCCGATCCAAAGCGAGGCCCGCCTGTTCACGGTCCACCGCTACCTGGGCAACCTCATCGAGGTCACCGGCAGCATCAACGGCCAGGGGGTGAGCCAGTGAGCCAGGCCTACGCCATCCGCCGCATCCGCGCCTTCACCCTTATCGAGGTGATGATCGCGGTGCTCATCCTCGCCCTGGGCCTCCTGGGCCTCGGCGCAATCATCCCGGTCATCGTGCACGAGCAGCGCCGCGCATCAGAGAGCACGCTCGGCGTGGCCGCGGCCCGCGCGGCCGAGGCCTACTTCCAGTCGCGGGCCGACTTCAACGTGGCGGGGG
>JAEYVB010000453.1 GCA_023429345.1 Planctomycetota bacterium | reverse complement strand
CACCATGGTGGTGCGGCTGATGCCGATGAGGTGCACGGAGCGGAAGTCGCGGTTGGTGAGTTCGGCCGTCGCCCGCGCGGTGAAGAAGGGCTCGGCCCAGGCGACCCCGGGCACGCTCCGCACGCGGTTGAGGTCCTGGTCGGAAAGGGCTCGCGTTTCCGAGACCCACTTGACGTACGGGTCGGTCACCCAGAGGTCCGGTTGCGAGATGTTCTGGAGCGGCCCCGTGGCCCGCAGCATGAGCCCGAAGAAAATCGACCCTTGCTGCGTAATGAGCAGCACCGCGAAGGCCAGCCCGAAGACCAGGGACAGGTACTTGCCGCGGTCTCCCAGCAGCATGCGCAAGGCCACGCGGAACATGCGCGGATGGTAGGGGGATCCACCCCGCTTCACATCTCACCGCCTGAATCCCGCCCCGTGCGCCCGCGCCGGTAGAGTCCTTCAACAAGAGGGCACCAAGAGGGGGACGTACACATGGCCGACACCGGAATCGGGATCGAGATGCCGCGGCTGATCGAGCGCGTCCACGCCGCGGCGCGCATGATCCCGGGCCGCACGTTCCAGTTCCGCCGGCTCGCCACACGGAGCCGGACGCAGTTCAACCCGCGCAATGGATGGATGATCCCGCTCATCGGCGCCAGCGACGACTTGTTCGCGGTCGAGCTGGTCCCGTGCGGCGACGATGACGAGCGCGCCGTCGCCATCCACCGCGACCACGACGCCAGCCAACTCCGCCTCGACGCTCACGTCCTCTGGGACCTCTGGGCCGAGTCCCTGCCGGCAGCGCCGCACGCCGGCCCCGAACGCTGACAGGAGAGCCTTCCATGCGTGACCCGAAGGATTCCGCCATCGAACTGCTCGAGGCCCGCGGCCAGCGCGATGCCGCCCGCATCCTCGAGCGCTGTAACATCAGCATCCGCCAGCTCGACCGCAAGCCCACGCGCCTCGGCGAGGGGCCGCCGCTGGTGGAGATGCTCATCCACGCCCCCAAGGAGCTCGCCGGCGTCGTGCACGGGGATGCGCCCAGCGGCGGTTCGCAGTCGGATTGGGGCAACCGCATCGAGCGCGCCCTCCGCGATGCCGCCGAGCGCGACGATGTGGGGGTGCTCGTGATCCAGTGGGTCGAGACCGCAGCCCCCAGCGCGGGTCCCGGGGCCGCCACGCCGGGTCCGGCAGCGCCGCGGCGGTCTTCAGGGGGGACTCCCGGCCGCGGCGCGGGGCAGTAGACCTATCCTTTCTGTCTCATGCCCACCCCAACGCTGCGCCCCCCCAGGGCCCCCGTTCCCGCCGCCCTGCGGGACCTCATCCGGGCCGAGATGCCCGGGCTGGTCGAGTTGCGTCACGACCTGCACCGCCACCCCGAGCTCTCCAACCAGGAGCGCCGAACGAGCCAGACCGTGCAGCGCGAACTGGCTGCGCTCGGGATCCCCTTCAGGGCCGGCATCGGCGGCGGCACCGGGATCGTGGCCCAGATCCCGGCCACCGAGGGCGTGGGCGGCGCGGCGAAGGAGGCTATCGCCCTCCGCGCCGACATGGACGCCCTGCCCATCCTCGAGGCGACGGGGAAGCACTACGCGTCGCAGAGCCCCGGCGTGATGCACGCCTGCGGTCACGACGGCCACACGACGATGCTCATCGGCGCAGCGCGGATCCTCCTAAAGATGGAGCGGCCGCGGCCGGTCACGCTTCTCTTCCAGCCCGCCGAGGAAGACGGCGGGGGCGCGGAGAAGATGTGCGCCGCCGGCGCCCTCAAGGGGGAGCGGGGGGGCGGCGTCGGCGTGCCCGTCGCCCGCATCTACGGCCTCCACGGCTGGCCCCAGACGGACCTTGGCCGCATCGCCACCCGTCCGGGGCCGCTGATGGCCTCGACCGACGACTTCGACGTCAAGATCCACGGCGTCGGTGGCCACGCCGCCTACCCGCACCTGTGCAAGGACCCGATCGTGGCGGCCGCGGCCGTCGTGACGGCGCTCCAGACGATCGCCTCGCGTGCGGTGGCGCCCTTCGAGAGCATTGTCTGCACGGTGGGGCAGTTCATCGCGGGCACGGCCAACAACATCATCCCCGAGTACGCCCGGCTGGTGGGCACGATCCGCACGATCAAGCCCGAGCTCCGGCGGGTGGCCAAGGGCGCGTTCTTCGGCATCGTCGAGGGCACCGCGCTCGCGCACGGCTGCCGCGCCCAGGTGAACTGGATGGAGGGTTACCCGGTCACGATCAACGACGCGGCGGAGGCGGAGCGCGTGCACGCGGTCGCCCTGGAGGCCTTCGGCGCTACCCGCGCCCAGGTCGTCGAGCACCCCACCATGGGCGGGGAAGATTTCTCCTACTACGGCCAGCACGTGCCCGCGTGCTTCTTTTTCCTGGGCCTCCGCCCCGTCGGCGCCGACCGCTACCCCGCCCTGCACCAGCCCGACTTTGATTTCAACGACGAGGCGATGCCGGCGGGGATCGAGATGCTGACGCGCCTGGCGGTGGGTGAGTGATCACCCCAGTTCGTCGCGCGGCGCATTGCGTCTTGCGGAGTGCCTGATCTGGAGTACTCGGACGGCGTCTCCCTCAATAGAAAAGAGAACGCGATACCCGCTTACAAGCAGTTGTTTGAGCGGTCGTCCGTGAGTCTCCGCCTCGCGCGGCGGGACACCGATCGGGGAACTCCGCGAGCGAATCGATGGCGCCATGCACCGCATCGATCCAATCATCCGCGCCTTGCGGTGATCGTGCCCAGATGAAGTCGTAGGCGGCGAAGAGGTCGGCACGTGCCTGCGGCGTCAGGTCGATGATGTACTTCATGCCGTCCGCCGTGAGCCCCTGGTCTTGCGTGCGGCAGCCTCGCGCCGAAGCTCAGCGAACACTTCGTCTGCGGGGATCAACTCCCCCCGGTCTGCCTGTGCGATGCTCTGCCGAAGTGCTTCGAGCGTCTCGAGCTCATCCAGCCGATCCAGCAGCTTCTCAAACGCCCCCGCATCCTGCACCACCAGCGCGGGCTTGCCGTCCACCGTCAGCACCTCGGGCTGGCCGGTCTTCTTCAGCCGCTCCCGGAACTCCGCCGTCTGCCGTTTGAAGTGGTCCAGGGGATGGAAATTGCTCAGTCTGATCATGGCGGGCTCCCGCGGACGTGCCGCATGGATAACGCATCGTTGTCGATGTGATGTTACGGCCCCGGAGGCCTCTCGGCAACCCGCGCTCGCCGAAATGCGGCGGATCCCCGCGTAAGCCGCCTTAGTCATCCGAGTACAGCCGCACCACGCGCACGCCCCGCGCCCGGGCCGCGGCGGATGAGGCCCAGATCTCCTCCTCGTGCCAGTCGCTCGAGATCAGCGCAGCATCGCCGGCTCGCAACTCGCCGGGGCTCCGCACTGGGAACCCATACCGCTCCTCCCCCGCCCGGCGATCATCGACCACCCCCGCGACCTCCAGGGCCAAGTGTGCCCGCCGCTCCAGCACCCACCGCGTGTGATCCCCCGCCCCCCAGAGCCACAC
>JAEYVB010000425.1 GCA_023429345.1 Planctomycetota bacterium | reverse complement strand
GGTGCTGGAGCTTGCGGATGGCCTTGGCCTCGACCTGGCGGACGCGTTCGCGGGTGACCTTGAAGATGCGGCCGACCTCTTCGAGGGTGTAGGTGTAGCCGTCGCCGATGCCGTAGCGGAGCTTGATGATCTCGCGCTCGCGGTAGGTGAGGGTGCGGAGGACCTGCTCGATGCGGTTCTTGAGCATGTCCTGGGCGGCGGTGTCGGCGGGGGCCTCCTGGCGTTCGTCCTCGATGAAGTCGCCGAAGTAGCTGTCCTCGGACTCGCCGACGGGGCGGTCGAGGGAGACGGGGTGCTTGGAGATCTTCATGACGCGGCGGACCTCGGCGACGCTCATGCCGGCCTTCTCGGCGAGCTCGTCGACGGTGGGCTCGACGCCGCTGTCCTGGAGGATGAGCTTCTGGATGTTGCGGAGGCGGGTCATGGTCTCGATCATGTGGACCGGGATGCGGATGGTGCGGGCGTGGTCGGCGATGGCGCGGGTGATGGCCTGGCGGATCCACCAGGTGGCGTAGGTGGAGAACTTGTAGCCGCGCTTGTACTCGTACTTGTCGACGGCGCGCATGAGGCCGGTGTTGCCCTCCTGGATGACGTCGAGGAAGGAGAGGCCGCGGTTGCGGTACTTCTTGGCGATGGAGACGACGAGGCGGAGGTTGCCGCCGGAGAGGTCGCGCTTGGCCTGCTCGTACTCCCAGAAGACGACGCCGAGGTCCTTGACGCGGCGGACGAGGTCCTCGGGCTCCTCGAGGACGAGGGCGCGGAGGCCGGCGAGCTCTTCGCGCATGACCTCGACATCCTCGGCGTCGAACTTGTGGGGGAGCTTGGCGGCCTTGCGGAGGTCGGCCTGGAGGTCCTGGACCTTCTTGGCGACGCTCTTGAGCTTGCGCATGAGGGGGATGATGCGGCCGGTGCGGAGGCTGAGCTCCTCGGTGAGGGCGGCCATGCGGCGGCGGCGGCGGTGGATCTCGGACTTGATGCGGGCGAGCTCGGCGTCGTCGCCGGCCTGGCGGGCCTTCTCGAGGGCGTCCCAGTCGCGGCGGTTGAGCTCGAGGAGCTTGTTGATGGTGGCGAGGTTGCCGGGGATGCGCTTGGTGATCTTGTCCTTGGCGTTGTTCTCCAGGGTGGAGATGCGCATGGTGCGGTCGAAGGGGAGCTCGCCGGCGTGGACCATGCGGAGGGTCTCGACGGCGTGCTGGACGACGTAGTCGGACTCGAGGCAGCGGCGGCGGAAGATCATCCGCGTGGTCTCGATCTTCTTGGCCAGGCGGATCTCCTCCTCGCGGGTGAGGAGGGGGATGGAGCCCATCTGGGTGAGATACATGCGCACGGGGTCGTCGACGCGCTTGCCGGCGGACTCGTCGGCGGCGATGGCGTCCTCGATGGCCTTCTGGAGCTCCTTGGCGTCGATGGTCTCGGCCTCGGCGACGTCCTCGTCGGCCTGGCTGGCCTTGCGGACAGCGCTCGAGAGGCTGCGGGCGAGCTTGGCGGCCTCGCCGGTGCGCTCGCCGCCGGTGACGGACATGGCGCGGAAGGGGCGGGCGTTGCCGGTGGTGCCGTGCTTGCCGGTGAGGGCGATGGTGGCGGCGGCGTCGACCTGCCGGGACTCGCGGTAGAGGCGGGCGCGGTACTCGAGCTCGTCGATCATCTCGATGCCGAGGCCGTCGAGGAGGGTGAGGAGCTCGTCGAGGCGGTGGGGGTCGACCATCTCGTCGGGGAGGGTGTTGTTGAGCTCCTCGTAGCTGAGCCATCCGCGCTTGCGGCCGAGCCCGATGAGGGCGGCGACGGCGGGGCTGAGGTCGCAGACAACCGTGAGTTCCTGGAGCGAGTCTGGCCGGTCCTGGCTTGCTGACATCGTCTCTTCCCTTGCTAACCCCGTGTGGGGGCCCCTCGTGTGGCGGGGCGCTGGTGCGGGTCTCATCCTGTGCGTCCGGGCCTGGGGAGCGCGCGGCGGTTGGCCCCGGTCGCCGCGTGGTGCTGGCGGGCGAGCTCGAGGGACCGGGGGCGGTCGTCCTCTCGCAGGGCCGCGAGGCAGTCGTGGAGGTACGCGCGGAGGCGCGCGGGATCGTGTTCGGTGAGGTCGCCGATGCGCATGAGGAGGTTGGTGGCGGCGGCCTGGTGGCCGGCGTCCTCGAGGGCGGAGGTGAGCTCGTTGAAGCTCGGCGCGCGGTCGTGGGCTGCGAGGCGGAAGACGGCGTCGGCGATGGCGGCGAGGGCGGGAGAGGCGAACTGGTCGGGGTCGAGGAGCTCGCGCTGGCTGTCGGTGAGGGAGCGCCAGGCGGCCGTGTCGCAGAGGATGCAGCCGAGGGCCTGGTCGCGGTGGGGGAGGTCGGCGACGCCGAGGCGGCCAAGGGGCTGGGGCGCGCGGAGCTCGGCGCGGCGGCCGCCGGGGAGGGACTTCCAGATGGTGCCCTCGTCGACCCCGGCGATGCTGGCGAGGCGCTGGACGATGAGCTTGCGGCGGAGGAGGGGGACGTGGTTGAAGCCGAGCTGCACGAGGCGGGCGAGCTCTTCCTCGATGAGGCGGGAAAGGGCGGCCATGCCGGCGCCCTGGGCCTTCTGGCGGATGCGTGCGTAGCGGTAGGAGAGGAGGTCCTGGGCGGTGTCGAGGGCGCGCTGGAGCACGGCCGCGCCGCCGTCGCGTTTCAGGAGCTCGTCGGGGTCCTTGGCGTCGGTGACGCCGGCGAGGGTGGCGATCTTGACGTCGAGGTCCTCGGCGAAGAAGACCTCGACGGCGCGGTCGGCGGCGCGCTGGCCGGCATCGTCGCCGTCGAAGAGGAGGACGACGGTGTCGCAGAGGCGGCGGAGGACCTGTGCGTGGCGGGTGGTGAGGGCGGTGCCGAGGGTGGCGACGGCGTTGGTGAAGCCGCCCTGGTGGCAGGCGATGGTGTCGGTGTAGCCCTCGGTGATGATGGCGAAGCGGCGGGCCTGGATGGAGCGGGCGGCCTGGTGGAGGCCGTAGAGCGTGCCGGCCTTCTCGAAGAGGCGGGTCTCGGGGGAGTTGAGGTACTTGGGCTCGTCCTCTTCCTTGAGCTTGCGGCCGCCAAAGGCGATGACGCGGCCGATCTGGTCGTGGATGGGGAAGATCAGGCGGTTGCGGAGGGCGTCGTAGGCGTTGCCGTCGTCGCGCGGCTTGAGGAGGCCGGCGTCGAGGAAGGGCCGGGGGTTCAGGTGCTTGTTCTTCAGGGTGAGGACGAGGCCGTCCCAGCGGTCGGGGGAGGCGCCGAGCTGGAAGAGCTCCACCATCTCTGGGGAGATGCCGCGGCGGGCGATGCATTCGCGGGCGGTCGAGCCGTGCTCGGGGTGGGCGAGGATGGCGCGGAAGAAATCGGAGGCGGTCTTGTTGGCGGCGATGAGGTCGCTGCGCGAGGTGGGCTGGGCGAGGTCGGGGTCGGGGTGATCGGCGGGGGCGGGGGTGAAGCGGGTGAGCTCGATGCCGGCGCGCTCGGCGAGGTACTCGAGGGCCTCGCGGAACTCCATCTTGTGGTACTTCTCGACGAAGGAGAAGACGTCGCCGCCGGCGCCGCAGACGAAGCAGTGGAAGAGCTGCTTGTGGGGGACGATGCACATTGAGGGCTTGTGGTCGTCGTGGAAGGGGCAGAGGCCGACGTACTCGCGGCCTTTGGCCTTGATGGCGAGGTGCTCGCCGATGACGCGGACGATGTCGGAGGCGTCGCGGACGCGCTCCTTGTCCTCGTTCTGGCGGGCGGTGGTGGCCATGGGGCTTTGAGCGGCGCGACGGGCGCGAGGGATCAGGTGGCCGCGGCGGGCGCGGGAGTGAACGACGATTCAGACTGCCTGCGAGAGAGGAGCATTCGGACGACGACTCGAACCGGGGAGAACGGCCTTGTTCTGTGCGGCCGGATGGAGAATCCGGGGGGCACGGGATCGAATCTCGGTCCGATCGCTCGGGAGAGGCGTGATCGCGGCGGGCGTGTGGCGCTGTGTCGTAAAGACTGGCCGGGGCCCGGGATCCGGGTAAATCGAGCGACTTACCGACTGGTCTAAGAGTACCACGGGGTGGGTCCGAATCAAACGGATCTCATGAAAAGTCCGGTGGGGACTTGCGGGGCTGGCGGTTCGTGCGCTGGGCGGGTGGAGAG
>JAEYVB010000411.1 GCA_023429345.1 Planctomycetota bacterium | reverse complement strand
GGCCGGGCATGCGGAGGTCGGTGACGACGGCGTCGGGCCGCCGGGCGGCGATCGAGGCGAGCGCCTGCTCGCCCCCGTCGGCGGTGACCACGCCGAAGCCCGCCCGCTGCAGCGTGGAGCCCACGCTGTCGCGCATCATTTCCTTGTCGTCCACGACCAGAACGTTGCTCATCCCGCGCCTCCTGCGACCAGCGCCGGGCTGTCCGTGCCCGGCTTGCTCTCGATCAGACCCTCGACCACACACACCCGGCCGCGATCCGGCACGCCGGGGAACTCAAGCTCGAACGTCGCCCCGCGTGCCCCCGGCGATCGCTCCGCGTTGTTGAAGACCCGCACGCGGCCGCCGTGCGCATCCATGATGCGGTGCACGATCGAGAGGCCCAGCCCCGTGCCCGTGCGCCGCGTGGTGAAGAACGGGTTGAACATCCGCTCGACCACATCCGCGCCCACGCCCGGGCCCGTGTCGCTCACGCTCAGCACCACAGCGCCCCGCCCCGCCGCCGCCACGCCGAGCGCTAGCGCGTGCCCGCCGGCGGGCGCCTCGCACTCTTCCATCGACTGCAGGGCGTTGCGCACCAGGTTGAGAATCGCCTGCTGCGCCTGCAGGCCGTCCGCCCAGAGCTCCGCGTCCGACCGCGGCCGGTCCACGCGCACACCGCGGCCGCGGAGCTCGCCGTCGCCCATGCACAGCTCCGCCGCACGCTCCAGCAGGTCGGAGGCGCTCAGCCGCTCGCGCGAGAGCCGCAGCTCCCGCGCGAAGCTGAGGACATCCCCCACGATCGCGTCCAGGCCGCGCACCGCGGCGCCGATCTTGACAGCCGTCGACCGCTCCGAGGGGCGGTCGGCCAGGTCCTGCTCCAGCATGCGGGCGTAGAGGCCGATCGAGCCGAGCGGATTGCGCACCTCGTGCGCGATGCCCGCGGCCATCTCGCCCAGCGCCGCCAGCCGTCGCGATCGCTCCAGCTGCTCGTTAGCCTCGCGGAGCTCCGCCTGCAGGCGGGCCACCTCGCGCTGGAGGGTCTCGTGCGTGCGCTGGAGCTTCCCGGTGACGTCCGTGAACGCCGACATGAGCTCCGCCAGGTCGGCGGGAGTCATCGATCCGGGGGCCAGCTCCGAGAACGCGGTCACGCTACGCCTCCCGATCCTGCATGCGGGCGCCGGTCTGCGGGCCGGTGCCGTAGGCGGCCATCGCGCCGCGCCCGCGGTTGATCTGGACCATCTCCCCCGCGACCGCATCGCGGCGTTCCTCGAGGAGCCGGCGGTCGGCCTCATCCCGCCGGGCGACGCGCTCGGCGAGCTCGGCGAGGAGGTCGATCCGCCGCCGCACCCGCTCCTTGCCCGACTCGTCGAGGCCCGCGATCACCGCATCCCAGCTGGCCCGGTACGGCTCGAGGCGGACGCTCGTGTCGGCGATGCGGTCGATCACGCTCTGCCGCTCGGCCAGAACGGTGAGCAGCCGGTCCGTGTCCTGCGCCTCGATAAGCTCGCTCTGCCGCGCGCTCATGGCGTCGAGCTCTGAGAAGAGCTCCTGCTGCCGCTGGAGCAGGATCTCGACCTCTCTCGCTTCGGTGTGCCCGTGGGTCATCGCGTGCCTTTCAATGCTCGTCGCCCCCGCCGCCCTCGCCCGCCGCGGCGGTGCTGGGCGCGGCCGCGGGACCGCTCCCGGCGGCGCCCAGCGGCCGGAGCTTCAGGGCCTCCATGGAATCGAGCCATTTCTTCCAGTCGTCGTTGCTCATCGGCAGGGTGGGATCGGCCCAGACGCTGGCGGGAAGGCTCTGGTGGAAGAGCTTCGCCCGCTCGTTGGCGGTGGCCGCGCGTTCCAGATCCCCCATCTCCACGTACGCGTTCACGATCTGCACCATGGCCACCAGCGAGGCGGGGTCCTCGGGGTACCGCTCGCGGGCGGCGTCGTAGCGCCGGATCGCCGGCTCGAACTCCCCGAGCTCGAACGAGCAGTCGGCCGCGAAAAACGCTGCGTTCCGGAGCTGGAGCTGCTCGAGCGTGGAGAGCCGTCGTGGGTCGCGGGGCTCGAGCGAGGCCAGCGCCCGGTCGAAGAGCTCCTGCGCTTTCTTCAGCCGCTCCACGCGGGCGAGCGCCATCGCCTCCTTGCGGCTGTCGGGCAGGCCCTCGCGGAGCGCCCTGGCGATCGCGCGGGCGTCCTGGCGGTAGGCGTCCGCGAGGTTGTAGAGCATCGACGCGATCCGCGCATCCTCCGGGTAGCGCTCGACCGCCTCCTCGAGGCTCTGGATCGCGCCCGCGTACGCTCCCCGACGCGACGACAGCGCCGCCAGCTCGATCAGCGCATCCAAGTATTGCGGCGTGCCGACACCGCCGAGCTTCCCCTGCACGACCTGCCACAGGAGCGCCTCGGCCTCCGCATCGTTGTTCGGCTCATCGTCCAGGAGCATCGACTGCGCCAGCGGCACGGCCGCCAGGTCCGCGAACGGGCCGATGTTCGATCCCGCGCGCCCGGCGCCCTCGATCAGCGAGCGGTACCGGGCCGCGGCCAGGGCGTAATCGCCGCGGG
>JAEYVB010000403.1 GCA_023429345.1 Planctomycetota bacterium | reverse complement strand
CTGATACCCGGGCCAGCGTCGCCATCGGCGAGGCCAAGGTGCAGGCCGCCGCGGCCGAGGTGACCGCCGCCGAGGCAGCGCTCAACTGGGCGAAGGAACGGCTCCAGCGGATGACTATCACCGCGCCATTCGCCGGCCGCGTGATCTCGAAGCGCACGGAGGTCGGGCAGTGGCTCCAGCAGGGCGATCCGGTCCTCGAAATTCTGGACCTCGACCGGATCGATGCGCGGCTGGATGTGCCCGAACAGTTTGTCGACCAGATTGCCGATCGCCCGATCCGCATCCGCGTGATCGGAACGGGCGAGGTGGTCGAAGCGCCGCTGGCGGCGATCATCCCCGACGCCGATCCGCTGTCCCGGCTCTTCCCGGTGCGCGTGGTTCTCCCCAACGAGAACGGGAATCTTCGTCCAGGCATGAGCATCACCGGCCTGGTGCCGACCGGATCGAGCAAGCCAACGAAGACCGTCGCGAAAGATGCCGTCATGCGGGACGATGCGGGAGAGTTCGTGTTTTTTGACGGCGGGGGTGTCGCGGCCGTCTCCAGGATTAGGACGCTCTTTCCGACGCCCGACGGCCGGCTCGCGGTCGACGCACCGTTGCTTCCGGAGAACGCCCGGCTGATCGTGGAAGGCAACGAGCGGCTCTTCCCCGGCATGCCCCTCGCCCCCGCGGGGGCGGCCCCCGCCGGCGAGGGCGCCCCACCCGCACCGGCCGCGGACCAACCCGCTCCCCAGCATTGAGGAACTCGATTCCATGGATTTGATCCGTTGGTCAATGAACCGCCCGGTCACGGTGACCGTCGGCGTGCTGCTCGTAGTGATCTTCGGCCTGATCGGGCTGACCGCGATCCCCATCCAGTTGACTCCCACGGTCGACCAGCCCGTGGTGACCGTCACGACGAACTGGCCCGGCCGCAGCCCCGAGGAGATCGTCGATACGGTCACCAAGGAGCAGGAGAAGCGGCTCAAGAACGTGGCGAACCTGAAGTCGATGCGGTCGCTGACGCGCGAGGGTTCCGCCTCCATCACGCTCGAGTTCTATCTCGGCTCCAACATCAACCGCGCCCTGCAGGAAGTCTCCGACTCACTCCGCCAGGTCCCGAACTACCCCGACGAGGTGGATGAACCGGTGATCAAGGCGGCCGAGGGCGCTGCCGAGAACGCCATCGCGTGGATCATCATCAATCTCGATCCCGAGTGGCGGAAGCGGTACCCGGACTACGACGTCTCCACGCTTTTCGACCAGCTCGACCGCGAGGTGAAACCCTACCTGGAACGGATCGACGGCGTCGCCGAGGTCAACATTTACGGCGGGCGGAACAAGGAAGTCCGCGTGCTGGTGGACCCGACCGCCCTGGCGCAGCGCGGCATCACCGCCAACGAGGTGGTGAACGCCCTACGTGACGAGAACCGCAACGTCTCCGGCGGAACCATCGCCGAGGGCAAGCGCGATTACCGCATCCGCGTCCTCGGCCAGTTCTCGGGCCCCGACGAGGTCCTGAGCACGATCGTGAGCTACCGCGAGGGCCGGCCAGTGTACCTCCGGGATATCGGCACCGCCGAGGTCGGCTTCGACAAGGAGCGGGGGTTCGTCCGGGCCATGGGCGAGCCCTGCCTCGCCATGAACGTCATCCGCCAGAGCGGCTCCAACGTCATGGAGATCATGGAGGATGTCCGCGAGCGGCTGGACATCATCAGCCGCGACATGCTGCCGCGCATGGACCCGGTCGTGGGCCCGGGGCTGCGGATGCGGCAGGTGTACGACGAGACGACGTACATCACCGCCGCGATCGACCTGGTGCTCCACGACCTCCGGATCGGCGGCCTGCTCGCGGTGACCGTCCTGCTCGTCTTCCTCCGCTCCGTCAAGAGCACGGTCATCATCGCGCTGGCCATCCCGGTCTGCGTGATCGGGACCTTCCTCGTGATGCTGGCCGCGGGGCGCACGCTGAACGTCGTCTCCCTCGCCGGGCTTGCGTTCTCGACCGGAGTCGTGGTCGACAACGCCATCGTGGTCCTGGAGAACATCGACCGGCGGCGGCGGATCGGCGACCGCGGCCTTAAGGCCGTGTACAACGGGGCGAAGGAGGTCTGGGGCGCGGTGCTCGCCGGCACGCTCTGCCATGTCGCCGTCTTCCTGCCCATCCTGACCATTCAGGACGAGTCCGGACAGCTCTTCTTCGACCTCACGCTGGCGCTGTCGGTCTCCATCCTCTTCTCCCTGCTGGTGGCGATCACCGTGGTGCCATCGGCCTCGGGCGTGCTGACGCGCATCTCGCGGGAGAACGCCCGGCCCACTAAGATTGGGGCCCTTTTCGGGAGCCTCTTCGGCCTGGCGCCCCTCCTCGCCGGGTTCACCCGTCGCTTCAGCGGGTTGATCTACTGGGCGATGACCGGGTGGCGCGGGTGGACGATCCGTCCCGCGCTGATCGTGGTCATGGTCGCCCTCAGCCTCTGGGGCGCAGTGAAACTGATGCCCCCCGTCGACTACCTCCCGGCCGGCAACCAGAACCTGGTATTCGGCGGCCTCCTGATCCCCCCCGGGCTCAGCGTAGAGCAGCAGCGGGAGTACGCCCAGCGCATCGAAGAGCGCGTCGGGCCCTACCTCCGAGCGGACCTCGACGATCCGGCGAGCGTGAAACAACTGCAGCCCATCATGCGCCTGGCCAGCCTCGGGAGCGGCACGCCCGACTTCTTCGAGCCAGTCCCCGTCGAGAACTTCTTTATCGGCGCCTTCCAGGGCGGCATGTTCGTAGGCGGCACGAGCCAGGACCCTCAGAGGGTCATCCCCATCGGCGACCTCCTCACCGCGTCCATGAACGGCATGCCCGACGCCTACGGCGGCGCCGGCCAGGCCTCGATTTTCGGCCAGAGCGTCGGCGGCGGCGGGAACAACATCAACATCGAGATCAGCGGACCGGACCTCGACCGGGTCCGGCAGGCCGCAGGGTTCGTGTTCGGCAAGCTCGCGCAGGATGAGAAGTACGGCTTCCGGAGCGTCTCGCCCAACCCCGCCAACTTCAACATCGCCCAGCAGGAGTGGCGCCTGCGTCTGAACCGCGCCGGGCGAGAGCTCGGGCTTCGCCCGGTCGACCTGGGCGTGGCAATCCGCGGGCTCTTCGACGGAGCCTTCATCGACGACTTCCAGCTCGAGGGGCGATCGGTCGACTTCAAGCTTTACCCCCGGAACGGCCGGCTCGCGAACAAGGAGCAGCTCGCCGACATCCCGATCGCGACCCCCGCGGGCCGGACGGTCCCCGTCGCGAGCGTGGTCGATATCGAGCCCGGGCTCGCGCCGCAGGAGATCCAGCGGATCGAGGAGCTCCCGAGCGTCACCGTGCAGGTAACACCCCCCAAGGGCGAGCCGCTGCAGGCCGTGATGGACGACCTCACCGCCAAGGTGATCGACCCCGCCAAGCAGATGGGCATCATCGATCCGAGCATGCTCGTCCGTCTCGAGGGCTCCGCGGCCAAGCTCACCGAGGTCAAGGAGGCGCTCCTCGGCGCCCCGCCCGCCGCGGGTCACACGGACGCCCCCTGGCAGCGGTGGATCATGTGGCTCTCGTGGTGCGTCGCCGGAGCGGGCTTCATCGTGGCGGTGTACGCGATCGCCCGGGGCGTTCTGCGACGCCGCGGCGAGTTCATTTACGCGGGGCTCGGCCTGCTGCTGCTCGGCGTCATCCTCGGCGGCGTGCTCTTCGGCGTCGCCTGGCGGCCGGACCTTGTCATGGCGCGCATGGTCTGGACGGTGCTCGTCGTCTACCTGCTGATGAGCGCCCTCTTCGAGAGCTTTCTCTACCCCTTCGTCATCATGTTCACGGTACCCCTGGGCCTGGTCGGCGGCTTCGCCGCCCTGCGGATCGTGCACGACTGGACGGTGAGCCAGAAGACCATCTCCCCGCAGCAGCTGGATGTCCTCACGATGCTCGGCTTCGTGATCCTCATCGGCACCGTCGTGAACAACGCCATCCTCATCGTGGAGCAGGCTCGGCACTTCATGGGGCACACGCACCTCCCCGGCGAGGAGGACAAGGAACCGCTCCCTCCCCTCAAGGCCATCGCCGAGAGCGTGCGGACACGCATCCGCCCTATCTTCATGACCACCTGCACCACCCTCGGCGGCGGCCTGCCGCTGGTGATCGCGCCCGGCTCGGGCTCGGAGATGTACCGCGGACTGGGCGCGGTGGTGGTAGGGGGGCTGGCGGTGTCCACCATCTTCACCCTCGTGCTCGTGCCCCTGGTCTTCAGCGTGGTCATGCAGATGCGTGACGGCGTCAGGGCCCTCTTCGGCCGCGGGTCCGGGCCGCACCGGCCCGCCCGGGTTGTATCGCCGCAAGCGCCCGCGCCGTCGCGGGAACTACAGCCGGCATGAGCCGCCGGTCCTCATTGCAAAGCCGCCCCGGAGCGATCCGGGGCGGCGTTCACGTTGCCTGATGTCGACGTTGCCTGTCGAGGCCTTCAGCCGACCCGGGCCTGGTGCGACTTACGCACCGCGGCCGCGCGGGCGCGGGAGGCCGGGATTGGTTCGCCGCGGCGGTTCCGGTTCTCGCGGAAGAACCGCGTGGGCCGCTCGTCGGAGATCTGGGCGTTCAGTTTGGTCAGTGATTCATCGACGATCTGCCGGACGCGCTCGCGGCTGATGCCGACCTCCTCGGCGATCTCCTTGAGCGTCAGCGGCTCCTGGCCGTCGAGCCCGAAGCGGAGCTTCAGGATCTGCGCCTCGCGCTCGTCGATCGACTCCAGCAGCCGGTTCAGGATCGCCAGTTCATCCTCGCGGAGGATCTCCTCCTGCGGGGGGGCGTGGCGGGTGTCCGCCAGCATCTCGGAGAGCCCGACCGATTCGCCGTCGAGGTCGGTGGTTCCGGACGTCGGCGTCTGGAACGCCTTCACCGCCCGCTTGATGATCCGAATCTTGCGCACCGGGAGCTGCATGGCCTCGGCGAGCTGCTGCAGCGTCGGCGGGGCGCCGAGTTCTGCCTCGAGCTTGCGGGAGGCCTCCTTCCACTTCGCGATGAGCTCGACCATGTAGGCCGGCACGTGGATCGGCTGCGTCGCGTTGATCAGGGCACGCTTGATCGCCTGCTTGATCCACCACGACGCGTAGGTGCTGAACCGCGCGCCCTGGGCGGGATCGAACCCTTCCACAGCACGCATCAGACCGATGTTCCCCTCCTCGATGAGGTCGGTGAGGGGAAGCCCGCGGTTGTTGTAGTTCTTCGCGATCGCGACAACCAGCCTCAGGTTCGCCCGGATCATCCGGTCCCTGGCCTTCGGGCAGTTGTCATTGATGATCGCCCAACCAAGCTCCCGCTCTTCCTCCGCCGTCAACAGCCGGACGCTGTTGATCTCGCGAAGATACAGCTGGAGGTCGGATTGGACCTCACGCCCTGCGGACGCACTCTGCCTGTACATTCCACCCATCTCTTCTACCCACCCTTCCATGGCAGCGCCACCCGAAGGCGCTGTCCCGGAAAAAGTCCACCCTACGGCCGCCACCCGATTTGCGACCTGTAGAGCCCGTTCGTACCGACCGGGTCATGGGTTTCATCGACCCCGGCCATGACTGTCCTTGACGCCGCCAATCCTCCGGGCCATCCGTACCCGTGGGGCCTCTCCGGTGATTCCGGATGCGAGGCCTGTACCGACCGGAAACACATCTGGCGGAGTCTACTCCGTCCGGGTCGGCCATCCGGCAAGGCAACGGACACTATAATCTGGTGTGACCGCAGTTCCAAGGCATTTTTGATCCAACCGCATGAGTGCAGACTTATCGCGCCTTCTGAACGAATGGCCTTACGAGCCCGGAAAGCTCAACGTACGCCTTGTCGACGGCGATGATGGCGAGCCCCGCATCCAGGTCCGGCTCGATCTAGGCATCCTACAGATGCACGCAGAGGGCCGTCCCGACGGACAGAAGCCTTACGGGTTTGACTCTCTTCTCGAGTACCACGAAGATCGCCTCGATGCCGCCATCGGCGGCCGCGAAACAGGCCCCAGCCGCGAAGCGGGGGACGAGCGAATCGCCGGGGGAGGGGAGAGCGCGGGAAGCGGCGGGATGGCCGGCGGCGATGACGAGCGAGACTCCGATAACCCGACACGTTTCTCCCTAACGCCCGAAGAGTGCGAGGAGCTCCGCTCCGAGGCCGTGCAGTACTACCACCGCTACATGGCCCTCCTGGTCCTGGAGGATTTCGAGGGCGTAATCCGCGACACCACCCGCAACCTTCGCGTCCTCGACCTCTGCTCCCGGCACGCCCAGACCGAGGGCGACCGCGCTGCGCTCGAGCAGTTCCGGCCATACATCACCATGATGCGGGCCCGCGCCATGGCGAGCCAGGCCCTGAAGGAGAACGAGCCCAAGGCCGCGCTCCACGCCATCGACGAGGGCCTCGACGCGCTGCGTCTCTACTTCTCAGAGCAGGGCGAGCCGCAGATGTTCGAGGAGTCCGGCGAGGTGCAGATGCTGCGCGGCATGCGCGAGGCGCTCGTGCCAAAGCTCCCCGTGAGCCAGAAGACCGAACTCCGCGCCCGGCTCGCCCGGGCCATCGAGCAGGAGAACTACGAGCTCGCCGCCATCCTCCGCGATGAGCTGCGCCTGCTCAAGGACCAGCCCCAGGACTGAACGCGGCCGGTACGGTTTGCCCGTCAGGCAGCTCGCCGGTCCGCCGTCGGTGCTCTGCCACCTTGGCCGCCCCGCCGCTGATGTGGTATCGTGATCGGTCCATGTCGCCGGCGCAGTCACCCGATCTCGCTCCTCCCGGCCCCGGCCGCGACAACCCGTTCACGCGCAGAACCGCGGGCATTGTCGGCATGGCCTTTCTCGCCCTCATGCTGCTCGCCTGCCTGGGCAGCCTCCCGTGGACCACCGCGCGGATCGACACCGGCGCGTCCGATGTGCAGAGCCAGACCCGCCGCTTCAGCGCCGGCGATGCCGCTGCCGGGAGACTCCCGCCGTGGTGGTGTACCCCCGGTGATCGCGACACCGTCCGCCGCCTCAACGCCCTCGCAGACCCCGCCGCTGTGGATCGCATCGCGACCCGGCACGGCCTCACCGCCGCCCAGGCCCTCGAGGCCACCGACGGCGCCATCGCCGCCGACCTCCGCAGCGAATGGCCGACGCGCAAACGCAAGGTGTATCACTTCCTGGGCACGGACCTCCTCGGTCGCAGCCTCCTCGTCCGCGCCCTGGCCGGCGGTGGAATCTCGCTGGGGATCGGCCTGGCCGCGGCCATGCTCGCCGTGCTGATCGGGACCGTCTACGGCTCTATCTCCGCCTACGCCGGGGGCGCGGTGGATGCGGTCATGATGCGTATCGTCGATGTTCTGTACGGCCTCCCGTACATATTGCTCGTGGTGCTGCTGGCGGTGGCTAGCGATGCGGCGCTCGACGAGTACATCAGTCGCAAGCACGCACGGGCCGGCTGGGTCCATCGTGAAGCCGCCCTCGTCGCCCGCGCCGAGGGCCTCACGCACCCCACCCGAGCCTCTACCTGGGAGGGAGTCGAAGCCCTCCTCGCCGAACGGCCCGAGCTCAGGCAGAGCCTGGAGTCCAGGGCCCGGGCGGCCCTCCCCCCGCGCGAAGTCTCCGAGGGCCGCCGCATGGCGTTCGATGTCGTGATCCTGCTCCTGGCCATCGCGGGTGTGAGCTGGCTCACCATGGCACGGGTAATCCGCGGGCAGGTGCTCTCCCTCAAGCGACAGCCCTTTATGGAGGCGGCGCGGGCGCTGGCGGTGCCCCTGCCGTCGCAGTTCGCCCGCCATCTTCTGCCGAACCTGACCGGTCCGATCATCGTCTACGCAACGTTGACCGTGCCCGTGGCCATCCTGCAGGAGTCGTTCCTGAGCTTTCTTGGGATCGGGGTAAAACCCCCGCTCCCGAGCTGGGGCAACCTCGCCGCCGATGGGCTCAAGGAGCTCAACACGTACAAGTCCGACTGGTGGCTCCTGGTGTTTCCCTGCATGCTCCTGGGGAGCACGCTGCTGGCCCTCAACTTCGTCGGCGAGGGTCTCCGCGAAGCGTTCGACCCCAGGCGGGCCCGACGGTGAGGTCCCGCACGAGAACGGGCCCGACGCGAGGGCACGGCCGCGATGTCTTCCCTATCCTGTTGATCCCGGCCGCGGCGCCCCCGAGCCCCGGCCGCCAACCCCGGCGGACCGCTTATGCAGAACAAGTTCGGACTCAAGGACTTCATCACCCTCATTCTCCTGCTGGTCATCGCGATCAGCCTCTACCTGGTCATGTTCCAGCGCGACCGGCAGTGGGATGAGCTCCAGACCATCCGCGCCAAGCTCGGCGACGTCGAACGCCAGCTCTCCCGCGTCGAGACCCGCCTGGAGTCCGGCATCGCTGTCTCCGGTCCGGCCTCCCCCACGGGCGCTGCGCAGCCCGCCCAGCGCGACGAGTCCTGGGCCCGCCCCGGCGTGCCGGTGCAGTGGCAGCCGCCCTACGACTACGCGACCGACCCGCGCTCCCACCCCGAGTTCCGCATCGGTGGCATGTTCACCGAGATCTACGAGGCCCAGCCCGCCAAGATCACGCCCATTATCCAGACGGACGTTTACGGTCGCCGCGCGGTGGACCTCGTCGCCGAGACCCTGGGCACCTACGACCCCAAGACCCTGAAGATGTCCGGCCTGCTCGCCGAGGCCTGGCAGGTCGACCCCGAAGGCCTGTGGGTCCGGGCCAAGATCCGCGACAACGCCCGTTTCAGCGACGGCACCCCGGTCACCGCCGAGGACATCCGCTGGACCTTCCACGAGCTGATCATGAACCCCCAGGTCGAGGCGCAGCGCACCCGCTCCTACCTCGAGGACACCATGGACCGCGTCGAGGTCGTCAGCGAGAAGGTGGTCGAGGTCCACTTCAAGATCAAGAACTTCCTGAACGTCGACAACGCGCTGGGCCTCTACGCCCTCCCGAGCCATTTCTACTCGCGGTTCCAACCCGCCGACCTCAACAAGGCCACCGGCCTGCTGATGGGCTCCGGCCCCTACAAGCTCGAGGTGCTCGATCCGGCGAACCAGTGGGCGCCCCCGGCCGACGTCGTCCTGGTCCGCAACGAGCAGTACTGGGGGCCCAAGCCCCCCATCGAGCGCATGCGGATGAAGGCCATCAACGAGGAGCTCGCCCGCCTCACCGAGTACAAAAACGGCGATGCCGACATGGTGACCCCCTCGGCGCCCCAGTTCGTCGCCGCGGCCGCCGACCCCGAGTTCGTCAAGAACAACCATCTTCTGAGCTGGGTCAACATGCGGTCCGGGCGCGGCGGCCTGATCTGGAACTGCGGCCCCCGAAACGGAAAGCTGACCCCGTTCCACGACAAGCGCGTCCGCCAGGCCATGACCTACCTGCTCGACCGCGAGCGCATGGTCCAGGACATCTGGAAGGGCATGGGGGAGGTCCCCGCGAGCTTCTTCAACCCCGGCACGCCGAGCCACGACGAGAATCTGAAGCCCTACCCGTTCGATCCGGCCAAGGGCAAGGCCCTCCTGAAGGAGGCCGGCTGGGAGGACCGCAACAACGACGGCCTGCTCGAAGACGCGAGCGGGAACCCCTTCGTCTTCGAGATGACCTATCCCACGGGCGGCGAGATCGCCGAGCGCATCGCGGCCTTCACGAAGGACGCGTACGCCGCCGCGGGCATCCGCGTGAACCTCCGCGGCATGGACTGGTCGGTGCTCGACCCCGTCCGTGACCAGCGCGACTTCGACTGCCTGTACTCCGGCTGGGGCGCCAACGCCCCGGAGAGCGACCCCAAGCAGATCTTCCACTCCGAGTCCATCAAGAACCAGGGCGACAACATGGGCCAGTGGAACTCGCCCGCCGCCGATGCCGCCATCGACGCCGCCCGCCTCGAGATGGATTTCGACAAGCGCCAGAAGCTCTGGCACGAGTTCGAGCGGATCATGGCGGACGAGCAGCCCTACACCTGGGTCCGCGTGACGCCCTACACGCGCTTCGTCAAGCCGGAGATCGGCAATATCCACAAGTATCCCAAGGGCATCGAGTACGGCGAACTCTTCCGTGCGACCGAGGCCCTCCCCACCACCGGCATGTAACCGTCCGCCAAGCCTCCCTCCGCCGCTGAAGACCGCATGGGCACCTACATCGCACGACGCCTGCTCCTGATGATCCCCACGCTGCTGGGGATCACCTTTCTCGTGTTCATGCTCGTGGCCCTGGCGCCCGGCGGCATCGGCGCTGCGCTGAAGGTGCAGGGCGGGGCCATGCAGTCCCAGTCCGGCGTCGCGCTCCAGCGTGCCTACCTCGAGGACCGCTACGGCCTCAACGATCCCGTCGTCATGCAGTACATCCGCTGGCTCGGCCGTATCAGCCCCATCAAGATGGGCGCCCGCGAGCAGGTCGATCCGTCGGGCAACCGCGTCCGTCCGCCCAAGGCCGTCCTGCCGCCGCCATTCTGGAAGTGGTTCGCCGCCGAGCTCCCCGAGACGACCCCGGAGAAGCCGCCGACCGACCTCTCCGGCGCGGCGCTTCAGGACGCGTACAAGGCCGCCGAGCGCCGCTACGCCGAGGCCCGCCACGAGTACATACGCCAGACCACCCTCCTGAAGCACGAAGTCGGCGCGTACGCCAAGGCCATCGGCCGCGGGGATGCCGTGACGCCCAAGGGCGAGGCCCGCGTCGGCAAGCTCGCCGGCCACACCCCCGACCGCGGCGTTCCCGAGTGGGCCGCCGTGCAGGAAACCGGCGAGCGGGCCATCGCCGCCTACCACGAGGCGGGCCAGGCCCGCGAACACGCCGCGGCCGTTTTCCGGGCCCGCCCCTACCCCCAGGCGGGGATCGCGATCATCCCGGGTGTCCTCAGCCTTGCCCTCCCCGATTTTGGGTACGCCTACAGCCGCCAGCGCCCCGTCATAGACCTCATCCGCACAGCGCTTCCGGTCACGCTGATGCTCAACCTGATCGCCTTCCCCATCATCTACATGGTCGCGATCCCCGGCGGTATGCTCGCGGCTACCTACCGCGGCACCTGGGTGGATGCCGGTCTCGGGGCCCTGTTCATCGGGCTCTACTCCATCCCCATCGTGCTCGCCGGCGTCTTCTGCATCGGCTTCCTCGCCAGCCGCGATGGCCTCGGCGCCTTCCCTGTCAGCGGCCTCCACGACAACGTCTCCCAATCGATGCGGTACTTGCCGTACACCGACGCCGGCGGCTTCCAGCGCGGGTACCTCGGCGACCTGCTCTGGCACGTCGCCCTGCCCGTGCTCTGCCTGGTCTACGGCGGCTTCGCCGTGCTCAGCAAGCAGACGCGCGCCGCCATGCTGGAGAACTTCAGCGCCGATTACGTCCGCACCGCCAAGGCCAAGGGCGTGGCCGGGCGTGACGTCGTCCTCCGCCACGTCTTCCGCAACAGCCTCCTCCCGCTCATCACCATGTTCGTGACCATCTTCCCCGCCATGCTCGCGGGGGCCGTGGTGGTCGAGCGCATCTTCACCATCCCCGGCATGGGCAGCCTGACGCTCGAGGCCATCTACCTCCGCGACCGCGAACTGCTCCTGGCCAACACGCTGATGATCGCGGGCGTCAACCTGTTGGCCCTGCTGATCGCCGACATCCTCTACGCCCTGGCCGACCCGAGGGTGAGCTACGAATGACGACCATGGCCCAGACAACGCAGACCCCCGAGGCCGTCTCGGGCATCCAGCTCGCCCAGGGCATCGGCGTCCAGCAGGCCAAGGGCTTCTGGGCGGACGCGTGGTCCCAGGTCCTGAAACGACCCAGCGCTGTCGCGGCGCTGACGTGGCTCGGCATCATCGGGTTCTTCGCGGTCTTCGCGCCGGTGCTCGCCAGCGGCCACCCGATCGTCCTCCGGCCGATGGCCGAGGGGGCGGGGGGCGGCTCCGTCTCCTACCCGCTCCTCGACCACCTCAAGAGCAGCGATGCCGCCCTGATCCTCGCGACGCTTTTCGCCGTGCCCTGGATCTTCTACCGCCGCGAGGGACGCGCCGCGCGGCTCGGCGCCGCGATGCTCGCCGCGCTCATGATGGCCATCGTGGTCATCGGCGCGAGCTCCTTCCGCACCTACCTCGCCGGGCGGAACCTCGCCCCCTGGGCCGCGCAGCTCCGCGATGCCGAGCCGCTCCGAGTCGCCGGGCTCCGGTGGGATGTCGCCGCGCTCGCAGCGGTGCTCGCGATGGCGCTGATCGCCGGGGCCATCGGCCTGGCCCTCCCCGTGCTCCGCTCCGTCCGACGCCGGGCCGCGATGGTCGCGGTCGGGCTCATCGTCGGCGCTGCGGCCGTCCTGGGCACATGGAACCGCCCGAGCCTCGTGGTCTTCGATTACATCCAGCGCGAGGCCGCCGGCCAGGTCCGCGCAACCTACACGCTGGTCCCCTTCTCGCCCGGGCAGCGGTTCTCCGCCGGGGACCGTCAGCCCCCCGGCTCGACCCTCGCGACGGCCGTGAACGTCGACCCGGCCTCCCGGGCGGCGCAGCGGAAGTTCCTCCTCGGAACCGACGCATTCGGCCAGGATGTCCTCACCCAGCTCCTCTCCGCCTCGCGCCTCGCGATCTCCATCGGCCTCGTCTCCACCGGCATCGCGGTCGTCATCGGCGTCACCATGGGCGCGCTGATGGGCTACTTCGGCGGATGGGTCGACATCGTCCTCTTCCGCATCGTCGAGATATTCATGGCGGTGCCCCTGCTGTTCCTGCTCATCGTGGCCGCGGCCGTGCTCCCCACCGAGCTCCGCACCACCTACACCATGATGGTCATCATCGGCTGCTTCACGTGGACGGGGGCGGCCCGTTTCACCCGCGCCGAGTTCCTCAAGCTCCGCAACCAGGATTTCGTCCAGTCGGCCCGGGCGGTCGGGCTGCCGCTCCCCTCGCTGCTCTTCAAGCACATGCTCCCCAACGGCGTGACGCCCGTGCTGGTCGACGCCTCGTTCGGTATCGCCGCCGCCATCGCGATCGAGGCCACGCTGAGCTACCTCGGCCTGGGCCCCGTCGACCAGGCTTCGTGGGGCAAGCTGCTCGCCAGCGCCATGAGCTCCGAGGCCCAGTTCAAGTGGTGGCTGGCCGTCTTCCCGGGCCTGGCGATCTTCCTCACCGTCCTCAGCTACAACCTCATCGGCGAGGCCCTCCGCGACGCCATCGACCCCAAGCTCAAGAAGGCCCGAGTCTGACGATGCCCACCACAACCCCCGCCGAGTCTCCGGCCGCACGGCCCGCGGCCGCCCCGGACGCCTTCGTCACCGACGAGACGCTCCCGCTCATGCGCGTCAGCGACCTCGCCGTCTCGTTCGACAACGGCTCGGGCCCGCGGATCCAGGCCGTCGACGGCGTGCGCATGTCGGTGTACCCGCGCCAGACGCTCGCGGTGGTGGGGGAGTCTGGGTGCGGCAAATCCGTCACGGCGATGAGCTCGCTCCAGCTCGTCCCCCGCCCGCCCGGCCGCTTCGACCGGGGCAGCATCTACTTCCGCTCCTCCAAGCTCTCCCCCGGTTCCGAGGTCGACCTGCTCGGGCTCGACGACCGGCAGATGCGCAAGATCCGCGGCAACGAGATCGCGATGATCTTCCAGGAGCCGATGACGTCGCTCAACCCGGTGTACACGGTGGGCGACCAGATCCTGGAGGCCATCCTCCTGCACCAGCCCGTGTCGCCGGGGGAGGCCGAGGGGATCGCCCTCGAGGCGATGCGCGATGTCGGCATCCCCCAGCCCGAGCGGCGCATCCGGCAGTACCCGCACCAGTTCTCTGGGGGCATGCGGCAGCGCGTGATGATCGCCATGGCGCTGGCCTGCCGGCCGCGCCTCCTGCTCGCCGACGAGCCCACCACCGCCCTCGACGTCACCATCCAGGCGCAGATCCTCGAGCTGCTCCGCGAGCTCCAGCGCACGCGGGGGATGGCGGTCATGCTGATCACGCACGCCCTGGGCGTGGTCGCGGAGAACGCCGATGTCGTGTGCGTGATGTACGCCGGGCGCGTCGTCGAGTACGCCACCGTCTACGAGCTCTTCGACCGGCCGCTGCACCCCTACACCCGCGGGCTGCTCGCCAGCATCCCCTCGATGGGCAAACTCAAGGACCGGCTCGTCACCATCCGGGAGATCGTCGACAACCCCGCCGAGTTCCGGAAGCTGCCGGGGGGCGCGGACGGCAAAGGGGAGGGGGAGGTCCGCCCGTGGTGGCCCTGGCATGAGCCGCCCGCGGACCTGGCCCGGCGCGAAGGGCCCGCAGGTGACTACTACCTGCAGGAGGTCACCCCCGGTCACTGGGTGGGCGTCTGGCGCACCCGGGCCGTGCGCGACCACGAGAGCCGGGCGCCGGACCTTGACTTTCGGAGGTAGAGCGCCGGCGGCTCCGCCGGCCCTCTGCTCCACCGCACACTGCCCCTTCACCGCTCCCCTACCCCGGGCAGCCGGCGGCGAAGGCCTGGAGGTAGGCGGTGAAGTCCGCGATGTTGACGTTGCCGCTGCGGTCGATGTCCGCCCAGGGCCTGCGGGCGGCGAACGCGTGCAGGAACGCGGTAAAGTCGGTGATGGTCAGCGCCATGTCGTCGTTCTGGTCGGCAGGGCAGTAAGCGATCGAGTCGCCGTCATCGACCGCTCCGCCGTAGTCGAGGTCGAAGAGGCTGAAGCTGGGGCCGAAGTCGGGGATCAGGACCGAGCCGTTGACCACGCCGTCGGCATCGCGCCAGCTCCCGTCCCAGGCGGCGCGCTCGGCCCGCAGCAGGAGCCGGTCGGCCGCGCCGACCACCCCATCCCCGTCGAGGTCGCCGGGGAGAGTGTCGAAGCCGGCATCGGTCCAGAGGTAGGGGGCCTCAACCGGGGGAGACGGTGGGAGGGCGTAGGCGGTGCCGACGATCGCGTGCAGCCGCCAGCGGGTGGGGTCCATGGCATCGCCGTACCCTTGCGCCCACCCCTGGGCGAGCTGGGCGGTGGGCCCGGTGAGGATGAGGAGGCCCGCGGCATCAACGAGGTCGGTGAGCGCCTCAAGCATGCTCGTGTGGTCGGGGCCGCCCAGCGCCTGGCTGTAGCTGTAGTTCAGGGGCTGCACGCTCCCGGTGCTGGCGAGTTGGGCCGCGCCGGCCTGGGTCATCGCGTAAACAAGGGTGAGGCGGGTGCGCCCGGTCGGCCCCCCCCCGGCGGGGTCGTGGGACCAGCGGAGGATGACCTCGGGCTGCCAGAGGCCCGGCTGCGGCCCCCCCTGCATGAAGCTGGCGAGGCGGAAGCCCCCGGCCCGCTGCCAGAAGTTCCCCTTGACAAGCCATGTCTCGCCGGCGTCGAAGCGGCTGTTGGCGTTGGCATCCCCGCCGAGGACCTGGGGGATGAAGCACCCGCAGAGGACCAGGGAGAAGTCGGCGCCGCTGCGCTCGAACTGGGGCAGGGTGAAGAAGTCGGCATCGACCTCATCCCCCCAGCGCGGGGCGCGGGCGCTGAGAGAGTTGTCGGGAGTCAGGCCGAAGCGGCCGAGGTGGGCGAGGGTGCGGTGGCGGGCGGGGCCCCCGATCTCCCCCCCGGTGTCGCGCTCGCGGTCGGCGTTGAACTCGAAGAAGCCAAGGACGGGGCTTGGGCCGAAGAGGAAGGGGCGGTAGTCGGCGGCGTCGATGGGGCCGGGCGGGTTGACCAGCCCCGCGAGCGTGACGTCGAGGCGGAAGTGGTCGGGGTTCTCCTCGCGGACCACGCCGGTGTAGGGGTCCGTGCCCGTGTAGGCCCACCCGCTCAGACGCACCTCCAGGATGTCGGGAAGCACAGCACCGGGGCCCGGTGCGGGGGAACCCGTCACGGTGCGCCGCAGGGCGGCGTCGAGTGGGTCGGTCCAGACCTCGATGTCGCCCGCGGTCGCCGCCGGGAGCACCC
>JAEYVB010000224.1 GCA_023429345.1 Planctomycetota bacterium | reverse complement strand
CCACCGCGCACAGCGTCGCCGCCTCCACCAGGAACTGCAGCAGGATCACCCCCGGACGCGCCCCCACCGCCTTCCGCAGCCCGATCTCCCGCGTCCGCTCGCTCACGCTCACCAGCATGATGTTCATGATCCCCACCCCGCCGACCACCAGCGAGATGGCCACGATCCCCGCGGCTGCGGCCGTGATGGCGCTCGCCACCTGGTTGAACTTGTCGATGAACTGCTGCAGCACCTCGACGCGGAAGGTGTCCTCGTCCTCGCCCCGCAGCTGCCGCATGTTCCGCAGGATGAACCGGATCTCCGCGACGGCCTCCTCCGCCTTGTCGGGGCTCTTGAGCTGCGCGATCGCCTCGTTGATCCACCCGCGCGTGCCGTTGGCGGCGATGGCGATGCTCGCGGGCACGAAGATCTCGCTCCGCGACTCCATGCCGAACATCCCGCCCAGGTCCTTGGTCTCGACGACGCCGACGATCGTGAACTGCCGCCCGCGGACGAACACCCGCTCCCCCAGCGGCTCCCGGTCGAGATTGAACTCCTCGATCGCCTGGTCGTTGATCAGGCACACGGGCAGCATCTGCTCGTCGTCGATGCGGCTGAAGGGCCGGCCGATCGTCACCTGCCGGTCCTCGATCTCGTGCCAGCTCGGCCAGATGCCGCCGACGCTCACATCGTTGCGCGTCAGGTCGCCGATCCGCACATCGCCCCCCAGCCGGACGAAGGGCGTCAGCGCATCGATCGACTCGGCGTTGGCCAGGATCGCCCGCAGCTCCGGCAGCTTCAGGTCGTAGTACTGCCACGGCACCTGCCCGCGCTGGCTCTGCGGCACGCGCCCGTCGAGGTACACCTTCTTGGCCCCGAAAGTCTCGAACTGCTCCAGCACGTACCGGCGCATGCCGTCGGTCGCCGCCACGATCGAGACCACCGCCGCCACGCCGATGATGATCCCCAGCGTCGTCAGCAGCGAGCGGACCTTGTTGGTCCAGATCTGCCCGAAGGCCAGCACCACCGTCTGCATCAGCACCCGCACGAAGATCATGGGGCCGCCTCCACGCGGCTCCGCCCTTCCGAGCCGGAGACACCGGGCGGGAGCCCGGCGCCACCGCTGTGCGCCGCCTGCTGCGCCGCGATGGCCGCCCGGTTCAGGTACTCGACGTGCACCGGGTCCTCCATCGTCGGGTAGTCCGAGATGATCCGCCCGTCCCGCAGCCGCACGATCCGCTCCGCGTGCCCCGCGATGTCCTCCTCGTGCGTCACGATCACGATCGTCTGCCCCTCGGCGTGCAGCTGCTTGAAGAGCCCGATGATCTCCTCGCTCGTCACGCTGTCGAGGTTCCCCGTCGGCTCGTCCGCGAGGATGATCGTCGGCTCGTTCACCAGCGCCCGCGCGATCGCCACCCGCTGCCGCTGCCCGCCCGAGAGCTGGTTGGGCTTGTGTCGCACCCGCTCCTCCAGCCCCACCCGCCCGAGCGCCGCCCGCGCCCGCTTCCGCGCGCCCAGCCAGTGCTTCTTCGAGTAGATCAGCGGCAGCATCACGTTCTTGAGCGCCGTCGCCCGCGAGAGCAGCTCGAAACTCTGGAACACGAAGCCGATCTCGCGGTTCCGCACCGACGACAGCGCCGCCGCGCCCATCTTCTCCGTCGCCACCCCGTTGAGCGTGTACCGCCCCGCTGTGGGCCGGTCGAGCAGCCCCAGGATGTTCATCAGCGTGCTCTTGCCCGACCCCGACGCCCCCATGATCGCCACGAACTCGTTCTTCTCGATCGTGAGATCGACCCCCCGCAGCGCGTGCACGCGCTCCGAGCCCATCTTGTACACCTTCTCGAGCTGTTCGATGTGGATCGTCACGCGGCCCTCAACCCTCGCCCAGCGTACGGACGTGCGACCTCGCCCGGAACAGGCACACCAGGCCCCAGCATCCGGCGCCGATCCCGCAGATGGTCGCGATCACCCCCGCCACGCGCCCCCGCATGTCCCGCCTCCACACATCGTCGAAGGTGTTGTCCATAGCCTCCATCCTCCGGTACACCGCCCCCGCCTCCGGCGAGTTCCACGCCGCGTACTCGACCACCACCATTCCCAGCCAGAAGAGCACCGCCGAGCACAGCACCGCCATCACTACCGCGCTCAGGGGGACCGACCGCACTAGGCGGTACGTCAGGTAGTCCGCCCGCTGCGACCGGTACGGAAGCGCCCGCAGCCTCCCCGCGTGCCAGAGCAGCCACACGCCGCCGCATAAAAGGAGCACCGCCGCGCCCTCGACCCATACGAAGAGCTCCTTGCCCGAGTCGCTCAGCCCGAGCATCCACACCGCGATCTGTTCCGCGTAGTCGAACATGCCGTGCCGCGGCCATTCCTGATTTGCTACTTGCCATCCGCCATCTGCGATTCGGCCGCCGCCCCGGCCGCCTGGGCCGCCCCCTCCTCCGCCACCGCCTGCCCGTCCTTCAGCCCCACCAGCACGCGGTACGGCCCCGTGATCAGCCGGTCACCCTCCGCGATCCCCGCCGTGATCAGCGTGTGCGTCAGGTCGCTCGAGCCGATCAGCACCGGCCGCGCCCTGGCCTTGCCGTCCTCGCCGATGGTGTAGACCACGCGGGCGAACACCTTGTTCCGGTCGACGTTCGCGCTGGCGCCCACGATCTCCTTGGGCAGCTCATCCACCCGCCGGTCCACCACCGCCTGGCTCGGCACCTTCAGGACGCCCGGGAAGGTCTCCACCTGGATGTCGACGTTCGCCGTCAGCCCCGACCGCAGCCCATCCCCGCGCTCGTGCTCGATCCCAACCTCCGTCTCGAAGTACCCCGTCCCGTCCTTGTCGATCTCCTTCTTCAGCCCCACCAGTTCCACCACCCCCTCGAACACCCGGTCGCGGTAGCCCATCACCGAGATCGTCGCCCGCTGCCCGGCGCGCACCGGCACGATGTTGACCTCGTCGATCTTGGCCTTCACCACCATGTGCTCGAGGTCCGCGATCTCCATGATCACGCTGCCCGCGTTGTTGAAGGTGCCCAGGACCTGCTCGCCGACCTCGGCGTCCAGCTTGGTGATCGTCCCATCCATGGGCGCCAGGATCGTCGTCAGGTCCAGGTTCTTCTGGGCCCGCGCCATCTGCGCCCGCGCGATCTCGACGGAGAACTCCCCCGCCTTCAGGCCCGCCACCCCCCCCAGGAACGCCGCCTCCGCCGCGTCCAGGTCCGCCTTGCTCACATCCTTCGTCTCGTACAGGCCCCGCACCCGCCCGATCTCCGCCCGCGCGTTGGCCAGCTCCGCCCGCAGCCCGGCGAGCCGCGCCTCTTCCCCCTTCACGCTCGCCTCCGCCGATTGCAGCTGCGCGATGTACTCGTCCGCGTCCAGCCGCACGATCACATCCCCCTCCTTCACCTCATCCCCGGCGCGGAAGGGCAGCGCGATCACCTTGCTCGAGACCTGCGCCGTGATCTCCACCTTCACCTTCGGCTCGATCGTCCCCGGCGCCGAGACCACCCACACCAGGTCCCCCCGCTCCACCGCCGTCAGCCGCACCTCCGTCGACTTGACCTCCCGCTTGAACCGCACCAGCCC
>JAEYVB010000241.1 GCA_023429345.1 Planctomycetota bacterium | reverse complement strand
CCCCGGCACCCCGCCCACCTTCCGACCCCCACGTTCCACGACGAGCAACCCTCTACGCTGGCCGGGAGTTCCGCCGACTCCGCCCGCGCTGCGCGCCACCGCGCCCGCGCCCGTTTCGATCCCGACGAGCTCGCCCGGGTCTGCTCGCGCTACGACATCGGCACCATCGAATCGGTCCGCGAGTTCCGCCGCGGCTCGGGCCGCGCCCCCAAGGTTGTCATCCAGACCGATAGCGGGCGCTTTCTCCTGAAGCGTCGTACCGCGGGCCCCGATGCCGCCCCGCGCGTCGCCTTCTCCCACGCGCTGCAGCTCCACCTCGCCCAGCGAAAGTTCCCGCTCCCGCGGCTCATCGGCACGCGCACCGACCACAGCACGATGCTCATCATGGACGGGAACGTCTACGAGCTCTTCGAGTTCATCCCCGGCGACTCCTACGACGGATCGCTCGACGCGACCGCCGATGCCGGCCGCGCTCTGGGGCTCTTCCACGTGCTCCTCCACAGCTTCCACAGCCCCCACCTGACCCCCTCGGGCAACACCTTCCACAACGCCGGCGGCCTGGCGCCGCAGATGGACCTCATCGCCTCGCGCCTTCCCGGCGCCCAGGACCGCGAGCTCATCACCCGCCTCCGCGAGCGCTACGCGCACGCCGCCCAGCGCGTCGAGGATCAGGGCTTCTCCGCTTGGCCCCGCCAGATCATCCACGCCGACTGGCACCCCGGGAACATGCTCTTCCACGGCAACCGCGTCGCGGCCGTGATCGACTACGACACCGTCCGGCGAGGGCCGCGCGCCATCGACCTCGCCAACGGCGCCCTGCAGTTCTCCATCACCATGCAAGGCCGCGAGCCGGGCGACTGGCCCGCTTCCCTGGACGAGGGCCGCTTCAAGCGCTTCTGCCGCGGCTACGAGACCGTCAAGAACTCGGTCATCTCCCTCGCCGAGCTGGCAGCCCTGCCGTGGCTCATGGTCGAGGCCCTGATCGTGGAGGGCGCGGTCCCCATCGCCGCCACCGGGAGCTTCGGCGGCCTCTGCGGCGCGGGGTTCCTGCGGATGGTCGACGCCAAGACCTCCTGGCTCGAGCAGCACGCCCGGCGGCTCTCGGTCATGCTCAGCGAGTAGCCCGGTCCCTCCGGTGCCGTGAAGCCCCCCTCATCCGACCCCGGCCCGAACAGCCCCCCCGCTACAATCGGCGTCCGAAAGAGGCGGTGGAGATGCTCATGGCCGGCCCAATCCGGGATGCTGCGCGGGTTACGCGGCGGTCGCTCACGCTCGTCCTGCTCGTGACCACGGCGGCGGCCGCGGCCACCTCGCTGGGTCAGTCGCCGCCCCCGGGCCCCGCCCCAAGCGAACCCGATCCCGCCGCGGTCCAGGCCGAGCTCAGGGCGCTGGTCGAGCACCTCGACTCGGAGATCCTGCAGCAGCGGCTCGACGCGGCCAAGTCGCTCCGCGAGCGGCCTGAGTTCAACCTCAAGACGATCGAGGGCGTGCTGCGGACGGCGGCGCTCTCGCCGGAACAGCACCGGCAGCTGGTCTCGGTCGCCTGGGAGCGCTTCAAATCCGAGCCCCGGCCCGCCATGGGGATCTCGAGCAACTACAACCAGCGCGGAGCGGTCGTTCAGTTCGTCACGCCCGGCTTCCCCGCGACCCAGGTGCTCCGCGCCGGCGACCGTATCGAGGTCGCCGAGGGCGTGAAGCTCGACGAGTTCGACACGCTGCGCCACGTCATCCTCTCCCGCGATCCGGGCGACGAGATGGCGCTCTCGATCCTCCGCGACGGCGTCGTCATGAACGTCAAGGTGACCCTCGGGCGCGTCGAGGACCTCCGCGGGCAGGCGCTCATGGAGATATCTCTGGTCAACGCCTTCCGGCAGTTCCGGGCCCGCGATTACCTCGAGCGGGGCGGGAGCGAGCCCATCGATTCGGGGCTCTCCGCCGAGGCCTGGACGCTCACCGAGACGATCGCGCCCGAGCTCTCCGAGGTGGCCTACATCGACCACGGCGAGACCGACGGCACGCAGAGCCCCATGCCCGTCGTCGCCGGGGGCGAACCCCGCGGCACCCTCATGAACGCCCGCGCGATGCGGCTCAACGCCCGCATGGACGATGCCGAGGTCGAGCTCCGGATGCTCAACGGCTTCCGCCAGCAGCTCGAACGCGATATCGAGGCCGCCCGTGTCCGGCTCGCCGACCCCGACCTCAACGAGGCCACCAGGGACACCCTGCGCGCCCTCAACGCCCGCAACGAGCGCCACCTCGTCATCTACCGGGACCTCATCCGCCAGCGCACCGAGCAGCAGCGCCGCGGCCGCTGAACCCTCACGCCGAGTTCTTCAGAACCCGCTCGAGCTCCGCGATCGCCCGCCTGATCTCCGGGCGCTCCTTGGCGTCCTTCCGCGCGGTCTTGATCGCCCGGAGCGCCTTTTCGCGCCGGGAATCCCGCCGGGGCTTGTCCAGCCTCGTCGCGGCGTCGATGAAGTTGTCGTAGGCATCGGCGAGCTTCACCAGCCG
>JAEYVB010000299.1 GCA_023429345.1 Planctomycetota bacterium | reverse complement strand
CCAGGCTCTTGCGGATCTTGTCGTCGCTGTACACATCGCCCGGCTTGATCAGCATCAGCCCCAGCACCTGCTCCCGCGACAGCGGCTTGAAGCCGATCTCGGCCATCTGCGCCGGCGTGAGGTACTGGATGTCCGCCGCGGGGTTGTTCAGCACATCCTGCCGGTACTTCTGGAGCGCCGCGGCCCCCCGGTACAGGACCTCCACGCTCCGCAGCGTGTAGAGCGGCCCCTCCTCGAGCACGAACGTCACGATCGCCTCGCGCCCGTCCGGCGAGGGCTGCACCCGCCAGCTCGAGCGCGCATCCAGGTACCCGCGGTCGCGGTAGAACCGCACCAGCAGCGCCGCATCCTCGGCCAGCACCGCGTCGTCGACCGGCCCCCCCTCGAAGACCGGGAAGTACTCCGTCGTCCGCACCGTGCTGTACAGGTCGCGGTCGCGGAAGGCGTTGTTGCCCTCGAACCGCACATCCATCACCCGCACCCGCTCCCCCTCGATCACCCGGAAGACGACGATCGAGCTCTCCGCCAGGTCCTTCTCGTCCAGCTCCACCCGCGCCCGGTAGTACCCCTTGGCCCGGTACAGGTCCTCGATCGCCCGCGCCGCCCGGTCGATCTGGAAACGGTCCACCGGCGTCCCCGCTAGCACGCCCACCGACGCCAGCAGGTCCTGGTCCGAGAGCTCCCGGTTTCCCACCACCTGCACATCCTCGATCTGCGGCTGCGTCTCGAGGATGTAGCTCAGCACCACCGAGCCGTCGGCCAGCGGCTGCACCTCGCTCCGGATGGTCCGGAACCGTCCCAGCCGCGTCAGCCGCGAGACGTCCTCCGTCACCGTCTCACGCAGGAACGGCCGCCCCTCCAGCATCCGGAGCTGATTCCGCACCAGCTGCTCGATCGCCGGCGACACCGGACCACGCCCCCCGCCCTCCGCAGGCCCCAGCACCCGGATCTCCCGCACCGGCCGCCCCTCGAACTCGTCCGCCGGCGCGGGGATCGCTGGCGGCTCCGTCGGCGGGGGCGCGGCCGGCGCGCCCGGCGGCGAACCCGGCTGCGCCGGCGCGGGCTGCTCCTGCGCCGCCGCCATGCGGACAGCCACGCCCGCGAGGGCGACCAATGCCAGAGAGGAATACCGGCGGGGGGGCAGGGCCAAGGCTCCACAATCCTTCGGAGGCCGAGAGGATACCGCCTCCGCACCGCGCCCGCTCAGTCTTCCGGCCCCTGTTCGCGCCCCCGGCCCGCCCCCGTCACGACCCGCCGCGCCCTACTTCGCCAGCTTCGCCACCAGCCGCCACACATCGTGCGGGTCCATGTTCCGCCCCGTGCGGCCGTTGAAATCCTGCACCAGCGCATCCATCGCCGGCGCATACGGGAGCTGATCCCGCTGCCCCAGGCTGCCCGCGGCCGCGACCACCAACCCCCGCAGCACCTCCTCCTCCCCGGGGTCGATCCGCGGCGGGCGCGACTCGGGCTTCCCCAGACGCGGCAGCTTCCCCGCCTTGCGCAGGTTGTGCAGCCGGTGGAACACGTCCCGCTTCGACCCCCACCCCGCCGGCAGCGCGCGGTAGATCTTTTCGAAGTCGTCGGTGTACGGCAGGTCGTCCAGCGTCCGACCCGTGGACTGGTACGCGACGACCAGCGCCTCATCCGGCGACGGTCCGCCCGTCGGATCTCCAAACAGCGTCGGTTGGTCCGGGGCCATGCCCCAAGCCTACCGCCCCCACGGATCCGCGCTCAAGCGGAGACGAAAAAAGGCCCCGCGGTCCGGCCGCGGGGCCCTGCCGATCCGGACAACCCCGGCTCACGGGCAGCCGGCGGCGAAGCTCTGCAGGAAGCAGGTGAAGTCCGCCACGTTCAATACCGGCGGCGTCGTGGACCCGTCGCAGTTGGCGTAGCTCTCCCCGGCCGCGAAGCGCTGGAGGAAGCAGGTGAAATCGGCGACGTTGAGGACCGGCGCGGTGGTGGAGTCATCGCAGTTGGCGTAGCAGGCGCTGCCGGCCCCAAGATCGATGAGCAGGAGCGTGTCGAGCGTCGTCGCGCCCTGGAGCACGACCTCCGCCAGCACGTACCGCCCATCGTCGCTGATCGCGTACGTGTCCTGCACGCTGCCCACCGAGAGCACCGTCAGCGTGCCCTGCGAGGTCGCGACCTGCGTGACCCCCTCCTGCACGAGGAGCTGGTCGCCGACGAACAGGCCGCTGTCGCGCGTCGTGTCCGGGTCGTTCCAGTCGCCGTACCAGAGCACGCTCCCGTCGTCGGCGATGTCGACGATGCGCGAGGTGCCGAAGGACTGGAGCGCAAACTGCGGCATCCCCGGCACGGGGTCCCCCTCCTGCCGGAAAACCTGCCCGTTGCGGACGATCACGAGGTCCGTCGCCGTGTCGCCCGAGAGCTGCCCGGTGTACACGTACTGCGCCGTGTTGTTGATCCCCACCGCCGAGGTCCCCAGGCTGAGCCACGGCCGCCCGGCGACCGGCGAGTCGCCGCCCTCCACCGCCAGCAGCGTCGTCCCCAGGAAGATGTGCTCGACCGTCCCCGCGTTGGGGATGAAGATGTACTCGCCCGCGTCGTTGAAATCGATCTCGTACGGCGAGGTCTCGATCTCCGTCAAAGGGCCCACCATCCCGGGGATCGTGTCGTCCTGCTTGGCCAGCACCGTCTCCGTGAACGCGCCCGTGCCCGGTGTGTAGTCGATGCGCACGAGCGCCCGGTTGGTCGTGCCCGCCAGCGCCGGATCGTCGACCGACACCACGAACAGCAGTTGGTTGTTGTTGTTCAGGTGGCCGTCGAAGAAGCCGGTGTAGACCGTCCCCGCGCTGAACCCCGCCGCCGTCGAGATGTGCGTCTCCTCGAAGATCCGGTCCGCGTTGAAGAACAGCCCCGAATCGTTGCTGATCGGCCCGTCGAGAAAGATGTTCCCCGCGAAGTCGCCCGCGTTGCTCAGGTTCACCGCGCCGAAGCTGTCGAGCAGCCGCCCGCTCGTCCCCAGCACCTGCCCCTCCCGCAGGAAGAGCACGCCGTTCTTCACGAGCGCCCCGTCGGCCTCCGTGTCCGGGTTATCGGTATCGACCTCCGCCAGCCACTCCCCCCCGTCGTTCACCGCCAGGTTCGCGATGCTCGTGATCGCCCCCACGGGGTCGAGGAACTCCCCCTCCATCAGCACGGGCGTGATCGTCACCTGGGCCATGGCGGACGAGGTCGCCAGGCCGGCGGCCGAAGCCAGCGCGGCGGCAAAGACAGCGGTTCTACGGCGCATAAAGCTCTCCCTTCTCTCAATGAGCGCGGCGGGATCGCCACCCCACCGGCGGCGGCCGCGCTCGGAACCCTCTTCGCCCAAGGCTACGCGGGGGTTGCCCCGGGCGCAATGAAAAAGCCCCGCCGCGGGGCGGGGCTTGGAGAAATACCCAGTCAGACCGGCTTACGGGCAGCCGGCCGCGAAGCTCTGCAGGAAGCACGTGAAGTCGGCGACGTTCAGCACCGGCACCGACGTGCTCTGATCGCAGTTGCAGTAGGAGTCGCCCGCGGCGAAGCGCTGGAGGAAGCAGGTGAAGTCCGCGACGTTCAGGGCCGGCGCCGTGGTGGACTCATCGCAGTTGGCGTAGCAACCGCCGCCGCCGCCCGCGCTCACGCCGGTGGCGACCAGCGCGAAGTCCGCATCGGTGACGCCGACCGTCTCCAGACGCGCATCCTGCACGAGCTGCGTCGCCATGACCTCGACGGTCCAGGCGCCCGCGGCCGGGTTCTGCACGAACACGTTCTCGACCGTGTCCACCGTGTTGGCGGCGCCGCCGGGCGTGCTGTAGTTGGCCCCGACCAGCTGGCCCGCGCCCGAGATGGCCGTGGCGACCATCCCGTTGTTGCCCCAGTACACCACGCCGTTGGGGTCGGTCACCTTCAGGCTGAGGTCGTTGATGCGGTCCTGCGCGGCCGCGGGGTTGCCCATCGGGTCGGAGAAGATCATCGTGACCTTGAACTCGGGCTCGCCCGCGTCCACGTTGAGCGTGTAGCTGGCGGTCTGGCCCTGGGTGAGGACCTCGGTCTCGTTGACGATGAAGGTCTTGGCCGCGATGTCGTAGGCGTTGCCCATGTGGATCGAGCCCCAGCCGATGCGGGCGCGGTACATGCCGCCCTGGCCGATGGGGTACCGGTGGGCGGTGTTGATCGCGATCGCCTTGGCGGTCGTCGACTTGGGCCGGCTGAGGAACACGCTGGCCGCGCCGCCCTGGCCCTGCCACACGCCCTCGTGCCACATCTGGTGGAGGAGGCCCATGTAGCCGGAGGTGATCGGCGTGGCGCTGGAAGTGCCGCTGAACTGGCCGTAGCCGGTCGTGGAGGTGGTGTACGTCGTCCACACGTTGCCGAAGCTGTGGGCCAGGTCGGGCTTCTGGCGGAGGTCGTCGGCCGGGCCGATGCTGGCGCCGGTGGCCCAGGAGTCGTCGGCGTAGCTGACGGTCTCGTTGTGGTTCATGCCGCCGACCGAGACGATGTTCTTGGCCCACGCCTGCGGGCGGGAGTTGCGCGTCCCGGCGTTGCTCTGGCTCTGCATGCTCAGGTAGTCAACGCGGAAGAGGTAGTCGTCGGTCTCCGCCGAGGTGGTGGTGTAGGTCAGCACCCGGTTTCCGCCCACGCTCGAGGTCTGATAGCAGGAGCGGAAGTTGCCGGCCGGGTCCACGGCCTGCGTGTTCAGCGTCAGGCGCGTCGGGCCGCCGCCGAACTGGCTGGTGTTGTTGTAGTAGCAGAAGATGCCCTTCTCGGCCTGCGGCACCAGGCCCGTGGCCTGGGCGTTGCCGTTGCCGGTCGCAAAGCTGATGCCGTAGCACGCGTTGCCGTGCGAATCGAGGTTGGTCGTGTTGTGCGTGATCGGCGGGTTGCCGGCCCACTGCTGGTGGTTGGGCTGCACGCCCGTGTCGAAGATCTCCCCGCGCACGCCCTGGCCCAGGAACCCGGCCGTCGAGAGCGTCGGAACCGCGCCGCCGACCTGGCGCATGATGTTCATGTCCGGGCCGCCGGGGCCGTACCACGGGTCGATGTAGTTGACCTCGTTGCGCCGGGCGATCATCAGCAGCTGCTGCGGCGTCAGCGTCGCCTCCAGGCGGTACTGGTCGGGCGTGAAGATCTCCACGGTCCCGCCGATCTTGGTGATCAGGTCGCCCAGGACCTGCTGCTGCGACATCCCGTTGCGCATGCACTCGATCGAGTACCGGCGGGCCACCCCGTCGTTCGCCAGGGCAAAGGCGCGGGTGTCCTCGCTCATGCGGTAGGCCGGCTCGTACGCCCCGACCCAGCGGACATAGCCAAGCATCGCGACCTGCGCACGCACCGACGCCGGCATCCGGATCACGTGCGTGTTATCGGTCAGGAAGCGCTCCACCACCCCGCCCATCGCCGTGATCTGGGCGCGGTGCGCATCCAGCGGCGTCCCCACGAACTGCACCAGGTACAGCTCGTTGTCCGGCGTCGCCCGCAGCTGGCGGGGCACCGGCGGCAGGCCCTGGATCGGATCGAACGTGGCGTAGCCAAGACGGACGAACGTCTCGGTTCCGACGGTGGTCGTCTGGCCGTCCGCGGCGTAGGCAGAGGCCGCGGCCCCGCAAACAAGGGCCAGGGCCCCGGTAACGACAACCATCCGCCCGGTGAGCAGCACCTTTGAAGTCATGATTTTCCGCTCTTTCTTGGCAATCCCTTCGACGGGGGGCCCATGCGCGACGCACCGACCGAACGCCCCGACGCGACCGATACAGCTTGATCTAGATTCGCGGATCCGTCCAGAGGAGTTTTGCCCTTCCGGACGGGGAAACTACTTTCTTCACCGTCATGTTCGGGATGTGGAAGGGTATTCGGGGCGAAATAGTTATTTCGGACCTTCGACTGCCTGTTCCAGCTCGCGGTTCCCCTCCACCTGCATCCGCAGAAACTCGGCGTACCGGCCCCCGCTCTCCAGGAGCTGCTCGTGGGTCCCCACCTCGATCAGCCGCCCGTCCTCGATCACCACGATGCGGTCCGCGTGGCGGATGGTGCTCAGCCGGTGGGCGATCACAAAGGCCGTGCGGCCCTGCATCAGCCGCGTCAGGCTTCGCTGGATCAGCCGCTCGCTCTCCGTATCAAGGTTGCTCGTGGCCTCGTCCAGAATCAGGATCCGGGGGTCCGCCAGCAGCGCCCGGGCGATCGCTAGCCGCTGCTTCTGCCCCCCGCTCAGCCGCACCCCCCGCTCCCCGATCAGTGTCTCGTAGCCGTAGTCGAGCTTCTCGATGAACTCGTGAGCATTCGCCGCGCG
This sequence comes from Planctomycetota bacterium, assembly GCA_023429345.1. Classification (GTDB taxonomy): domain Bacteria; phylum Planctomycetota; class Phycisphaerae; order Phycisphaerales; family UBA1924; genus JAEYVB01. Next base: position 4,571 of record JAEYVB010000299.1, on the reverse strand, counting down.
GGCCGCCTCGACGATCTGCTCCCGCGCCGACCCCCGCCGGCCGTAGCCGATGTTCTCCGCCACCGTCCCGTCGAACAGGAAGACATCCTGCTCCACGATGCCCAGCAGGCGGCGGTACGACTCGACATCGATCCGCTTGAGGTCGATGCCGTCGAGCTCCACGCTCCCGCGCGTCGGGTCGTAGAAGCGCGCGATCAGGTTGCACAACGTCGTCTTGCCCGAGCCGCTCGGGCCCACCAGCGCGATCGTCTCCCCCGGCGCCACATCCAGCGAGACGCCCCGGATCACCGCCTGCGCCGCCGCGGCCGCGGCCCGCGGCTCCCGCTCCTCCGCCGCCCGCTCCCCATCCTCCTCCCGGCGCCGCTTCCGGTCCCTTCCGGGGTACGAGAACCAGACGTCCTTCAACGTGATCCGCCCGGGCGTCTCCCGCGTCACCACGATCTCGCCGGTTGTGTCGTGGAACTCCGGCGGCTCGCCGAGGATGTCGAGGATGCGGTCGAAGGCCGCGAGGTTGGTCTGCATCGCGGTGGCGCTCCCGGCGAGCAGCTCGAGCGGCACCAGCAGGCCCATCATCAGCGCGGTGAACATCATCACATCGCCGATAGTCAGCTCGCCGCGGATCACCGCCCGCCCGCCGTAGACCAGGACGGCCGTCGCCGCCACCGGGACCAGCAGCGTCCAGGCCATGTCGATCCCGCGCGACCACCACCAGGTGAGGATCTCCTGGCGGCCCATGAAGTGCGTCCCGCGCGTGAAGCGCGCCGCCTCGCCCTTGGCCCGGTCAAACCCGCGGACGATCCGGATGCCCCCGAAGGCCTCGGTGGCGTGGGCGTCGATCTGCGTGCGGGTCTGCTTGATGTCGCGGTACATCGGCCGGATGCGGGCGATCCACGTCTTGTGCGTCAGCCACACCACCGGCACCAGCACCACGCCGCCGAGCAGCATCCGCCAGTCCACCCACGCCAGGACCACCAGCGTGCTCACGAGCTGCACGACCGCGTTCCAGGGGTTGTAGATGATCTGGAAGAGCAGCTCCGCCGCGCCCCCGGCATCCTCGCGGAGGATGCTCGCCGCGCCCCCGCTCTTGATCTGCTGGATGCGGTGCAGCGGCAGCCGCACCGCGTGCTCGAAGACGTCGCGCCGCAGGGCCATCTGTGTGCGCTTGGTCAGCAGGGTCATCTGCCAGCGCCCCCACATGCCCACCAGCACGCGGATGAAGGTCACCCCGATCATGAACCCGCCGACCACCCACAGCATCGTGATCCGGTTGGCCTCGTCCCGCGCAAAGTCCGCCAGCGGCGCCCAGTCGGGGATGCCCGCCGGGCCCGGCTCGTCGGCGATGACGTAGTCGAACGCGAACTTCGTGCTCGCCGGCACGATCAGCACCATGAGGGCCGAAACCGTCAGCGTCGCCAGCGAGGCGATGACCTTCCCGCGCCGCCCCTCCAGCAGCCCCCAGAACCGCGTGAAAAGCTCCCAGAACGTGCGGGTCCGCTTGAGCTTGGCCTTCTCCCGCTCCTCGGTCGAGTCCGGGGAGGGCTTCGCCCGATCCCGGGCCGCCTTGCGGCGGGCTTTGACATACTCCTCATAACGCCGACGCGAACTGCGGGGAACCTGCGGCATGGATGCGTGATCGTAGGGGCCGCCCCTCCCCGGCTTGTGCCCGGCGCACGCATCCTTTAGCTTGCCCCGATGCGCAGGCTCGCCCTCCATTGGAAGATTATCATCGGGCTCGTTCTGGGCGTCGTGGTGGGCATGGCCCTCAACGAGCTGAAGCCCCAGCTGGCCGCGGCCGCCGAGGGTACGCCGCTCCTGGGCACGGCCTTCGCCTTCCTGACGAGCCTGACGGACTTCGTGGGTAAGCTTTTCGTGCGGGCCCTGCGCTTCATCGCGGTGCCGATCGTCCTCTTCTCGCTGATCGTGGGCGCGGCCAGCCTCGGCGACCTGCGCAAGCTCGGGCGCATCGGGGCCAAGACGCTGGGGATCTACCTGACGACGACCGCGCTGGCGGTCACGGTGGGCCTCGTGCTCGCCAACACCATCAAGCCGGGCTCGTACATCTCCGCCGAGGCCCGCGACCGGCTGGCCTCCGGCAAGTCGGCGGAGGTTGCCGAGGAGATCGCCCGCACCGTGCAGGTGCCCGGCTTCTGGGCCCAGATGCTGGACCTGATCCCGACCAACCCCTTCGCCGCCATCGCCGGCGGCGCGATGCTGCAGGTGATCGTCACCGCTCTCCTGATCGGGATCGGCCTCACGCTGATCCCCCGGGAGAAGTCGGCCCCGGTGATCGCCTTCTTCGATGCGCTCACCGACGTCATCGTCAAGCTCGTCCACATAGTGATGTGGCTGGCCCCCTACGCGGTGTTCGCGCTCATCGTCCCGGTGGTCGCCGCCATGGGCCTCGAGGTGCTCAAGTCGCTGGCGATCTACGCCGGCACGGTCCTGGGCGGCCTCGCGCTCATGCTCCTCTGCGTGTACCCGGTCATGACCCGCGTCATCGGCGGCGTGCCCTACCGCCGCTTCTTCCGGGCGATGGCCCCGGCGCAGCTCCTGGCCTTCTCGAGCTCGAGCTCCTCGGCAACGCTGCCGGTCACCATGGAGTGCGCCCGCGAGCGGCTGGGCGTCGACGAGGAGATCACCAGCTTCGTGCTGCCGCTGGGCGCCACGGTGAACATGGACGGGACCGCGCTCTACCAGGCGGTCGCGACCATCTTCATCTCCGAGCTGTACGGGTTCGACCTCGGGCTCCCGCAGCAGATCACGATCCTGCTGACGGCGGTGCTCGCCTCGATCGGCACCCCCGGCATCCCCGGGGCGGGCGTGCTGATGCTGATCATCATCCTCGAGTCGGTCGGCATCCCCCCGCAGGCGATCGCGGGAGGCATCGCCGTGATCCTGGGCGTCGACCGGATCCTCGACATGTGCCGCACCGTCATCAACGTCAGCGGCGATGCGGCGACGGCGGTGGTCGTGGCCCGGACCGAGGGGGCCCTGCGGCTCCCGCCCGAGTAAGGGCCATCAGCCCGGGCCGAGGATGCGCCGGACCTCTTCGAGGTGGCTGGTCTCGTCGCGCACCATGTCCTCGAGCTGCACCTGGAGGCCCTTGTCGCCGAACTCCTCGGCCTGCCGGGCGCGCTCGGTGTACCCCTCGACCGCGCGGCGCTCGGCCTGCACGATGGCCTCGAGCATCTCCTCGTTGCTGGCGGCCGCGGGGACCGGGGCGGGGCGATTGGTCGGCTCGCCGCCGAGGGCGACGATCTTGTTGGCGAGGAACTGGGCGTGGCCCTGCTCGTCGGCGACCTCGGCGAGGAAGAACTTGGAGAGCTCCGGGCGGTCGGGCCCGCTGACCTTCGCGGCGTAGGTGATGTACTGGATGATGGCCGCGAACTCCGCGGCGAGGTCCTCGTTCAGGGCCTCGATGAGCTGTCGCTTGTCCATGGGGCATCTCCTGGGGTTGTTGCTCCGGCGCAATGGTTCGCCGGCCGCGGCCATGAGAGCGGGGGGGCCGGGCCGGGCTTGATCGTTCTTTCACGCGGTAGACTTGCGGCCGAATGCAACGGGTCGCGCGAGCGCTGGGGTACGTGTTGACGCTGGGCGCGGCCGGCGCGCTGGTGCTCTGGGCGGTGGGGCGGGTGTTCACGGACCGGACGCTGTACACGCAGTACATCTATTGGGTCCTGGCGTGGGCGGTGATCGCGGGGGCGGGGGCGGCGCTGCTGCTGGCGGCGGGCGTCTCGCGCCTGGAGCGGAAGCGGGCGCGGGGGCTGGGGCGGGCGCGGCTGTACACGGGGATCGCGTGGGGGCTGGTGCTGGCGACGTACCTGACGGCGGACCTGCGGGTGCTGAACTACCTGAAGGACCGGCCGCAGCGGGGCGCGCTGCGGGTGCTGCACTGGAACGTCTCGGGGATCGACAAGCCGGACACGGTGCGGGCGGTGCTGGCGCGGGAGGACCCGGACATCGTGATCTTCGTGAACCCGTGGGGGCGGGCGCGGTGGGAGACGATCATCGAGGAGTTCGGGCCGCCGGTGGCGCTGGCGTGGGAGTACGGCGTGCTGGTGCTGGCCAAGCAGCCGATCCGCGAGTACGGCTTCACGTGGATGGGGCTCCAGAACCTGCCGCCGGACACGACGATCGACTTTGGCGCGGCGGGGAAGCGGTCGGACCCGGGGCGGGCGATGTGGCTGCGGGTGGATGCGACGGCGGAGCTGGGGCGGCCGGTGACGCTGCTGGTGTACGACATGCCGTCGGACCTGCGGCGGTGGCGGTGGAAGCTGGCCCTGAACGCGCGGAACGCGATCAGCGAGTGGATGGGGCCGCGGATGGTGCGGGATGACCGGGGGCAGGTGGTGAAGGAGGATGTGGAGGCGTTCGGGTTCCCGGGGGCGGACATCGTGCTGGGAGATTTCAACATCCCGCGGGGGTCGGCCTCGCTCGGGATGCTGGCGCCGGGGATGGGCAACGCCTTCGACCTGGGCGGGGCGGGGTACGTGGCGACGTACCCGCGCTGGCGGCCGCTGGTGCATATCGACCAGACCTTCGTGGGGGAGGGGCTGCGGGCGGTGCGGTAC
>JAEYVB010000293.1 GCA_023429345.1 Planctomycetota bacterium | reverse complement strand
CGCTCGGGCGGCTCATCAGCGGCCTCCTTTGGCGGTGGGGGAGGGATCGGGCGTCGCCGGCGTTGCCGGCCGGGCTCCCGGTGGCACGGGCGGTCCAAGGAGCGCGTCGAGCCCGATCGCGGCCGCGGCCTCCGCTTCCCGCGCCTCGAGCAGCCGGACCCTGGCCTCGTACTGCGCCTCGAGCGCCTGGAGCAGCAGGAGCGGATCGACGCGGCCCAGATCGGCGATGCGGCGGACCTCGTCGCTCTGCTCATCCGCCAGCGGCAGGAGCCCGGACTCGATCGACTCGCGCAGCCGGCGACCGGCCTCGTACCGGCCCCGTGCGATCGCGGCGCGGGAGAGCGCGTGCTCGTAGACGTTCTCGAAGCGGCCGCGGGCGGCCTCGCGGGCCGCCAGCGCTTCCGCGATGCCCCCGCGGTTGCGGTTCCAGAGCGGCAGCGAGAGCTGCAGCCCCAGCAGGATGCGTTCATCCCCCTCGTCGGTGCCGAAGCCCGGGCCGATGGCGAGCTCGGGGTACTGCTTGCGGATCTCCAGCTCGAGCGACCGCTCGGCGACCTCGTACGCGCTCGCCGCCGCCGCCACCTCCGCGTTGCCCGCCCCGATCCCGTCGAGCGCGCCGGGAGCCTCCACACTCCGCGGCTCGAAGGCCATCGTCTCGACGAGCTCGACCGGCGCTTCGGGGAAGAGCCCCATCAGATCCTTCAGCCGCAGGCGCAGCTCCGCCGCCCTCGCCTCCGCCGCGACGAGATCGGCCTCGCGCGCTGCGAGCTCGACCCGCAGGGCCCGGGCCTCGATGCGCGACAGCACCCCCGCCCGCTCCTGCCCCTCCGCCGTTGACAGGACCGCCCCGAGCCGTTCGGCCAGGTCCGCCGCCAGGCGCGCCCGGTGCGCTGCCCCCGACCATTCGATCCAGAGCTCGCGGAGCGCTGTCCTGGTCTCCCACTCCCGCGCGGCCACGTGCCGGAGTTCCGCATCCAGCCCGGCGCGGGCCATCGCCTTCTCGGCCGCGGGCCGGCCCGAGAGGGGGACCGTGAGCCCGACCGTCCCGGCGACCACCCACGGGTCCGGGACCCCGGAGAGGATCCGCTCGAGGTCCACGCCGATCACCGGGTCCGCCCACACCCCCGCGTGCTCCGCGGCCGCCCGCGACACCCCCGCCGCGAGCCGGGCCTCGCGGAGGTCGCGGTTGTAGATCAGGGCCACCGCCTCGGCCTCCGCGAGCGACAGCCCATCGGCGGGATCGAACACCCCGGCGTCTCCCCCGCCCTCGGCCAGGAGCGCGGCGAAGCGGCCTGCGCTCTCGCCGCCGGGCCAGCGCTCCATCATCGCCGCCCGCACCGCCGCGGCGTCGAGGGGCCGGCGCTCGTACGACCGACATCCGGGGAAGAGTCCGAGCAGCAGCGCGGCCGCCGGCGCTGCAAAGCGGAGCGAACGCGCTCGGGTGGTACGGGGGTGCATCACGGTGAACTCCGGGGCCCTGGGTCTCGGCGAACGCGGACGGCCGCCGCGGCGAAGATCCCGCAGCGCGGGCGCATCGCCGATCGGCCGGGGGACCCGGTGTTCTACAGGGTGAGGGCGCTGCCGAGCCGCACGATCCGCGCCAGCGCGGTTGCGCATTGGCGGCACTGGGCATCGCCGCCGGGTGGCCCGCCGGGCGAGGCCGGGGCCCGCCCAAGGTCTGGAGCACGCGGCAGCGCGTAGTTCACCCACGCGATCGGGGCGCCCCCAAAGACGCCCGGGATGCACGAGCCCCCGCGGGCCGGCGAGAGATCCTGGTCGGGGATCGACACCAGCACGCCGCAGGGGGGTTCCCCGGGGTGCCCGTGCCGATGATGCGGGGCCCCCGCCGGGTAATCCCCGTGGGCCGCGTGGGTGTGGTCCGTGTGGGCCCGGTCAAAATGGACATGGAACGGGGCCGGGGCGTGCTCCCCGTGGTCCGCGTGGCCGTGCAGCAGCAGGCGCATGCCCCCCAGCGGGCTCAGGGCCAGCACGGGTGCGATCGCCAGCAGCAGCAACCAGCGGATGGTGTCCCGCCCTGTCAGCATGGAACAGTTCCGAACGTGGGCTTCAGCACTCGCGGAGTATAGGGGAAGGGCCGACAAGGCGGTTAGCGGGGGCATGGGAGATCTGTGATACGTTGCGGCCGCGCAAAGGCGGCCTGCGCAACCGCGACGGGTGGAGTGCCCGTCACTCACGACGCCCCCGCCAGATCCGATTTTCAGCGTCGAGAGAGGCCGGGTCGGGCCTTCGCCTCCGAGCGACGGTGATGGCGCTGCGATGCTCCGAAACCGATCAATGCGGTGCTGAAGACCACCAGTCCCGCCATCCACGCGAGCAGGAGGGCACGCCCCTCCGCTCGCACCTGCACCGCTTGCGGATGGATGTCGGGGAGCAGCTTGACACAGAGGTACACCAGCGGAACGTCCAGAAACGCGATCACGCCATAGATCGCGGCGATGGCCCCGCACCGCTCGTCGCCCCGCAGAGCCGCGCGCACCAGCAGATAACAG
>JAEYVB010000128.1 GCA_023429345.1 Planctomycetota bacterium | reverse complement strand
CCCCTCGGTGATATCGACGAGGCCCTCCTGCTCCAACTGGTCGAGGGCCTGCCCGAACTCCGCATCGTCCTCGATGCCGAGGTCCTTGATCAGATCTTCGAGCCGCCGGGGCGTGTACGTGCGGTGGCGCAGGTGGTCCAGGAGGCGGCGCTTGTACTTCAGGGCCATGGCGAGGGTGTTTCCGGGCACGTGCGCGGGGCTCTTTCAGACCCCGACGCCGCGTGCGGGTGATCGGTATGAAGGGGAGGATACACGCGGTCGACGCGGCGCACGCGGGACCGCGGGGGGCGTTGGACTGTGCGAAGCCGGAGATTCCCCCCTCCCGGCCGTGTGAAGCGGGCTCAATGAATGAAGCAAAGCTCGTGCGCCCCGGGCCGCGGCACCGGTACCGTTGCCACAGACTTCGGAAGGAGGGACTTTCAGATGACACGGAAGGCAGCATGGTTACTGGTGCTCCCGATGCTGATGATCGGGTGCGAGGAGACAGGAACGACCGGCAACGGCGGGGCGGGGACCGGCGGCGGGACCGGCACCGTCGAGAGCCGCCCGCAGACCGGCGCGGTGAACGCCATGGCCAAGCAGGCGTTGGCCGGGCTGGAACAGCGGATCGGGACCCTGCAGCAGCAGGTCACCCAGCTCCGCACCCAGGCCGCGACCATCTCGGGCGATGGCAAGCAGCGGGTCGACGACGCCCTGAAGCGCTTCGACGACGCGATGAAGGACGTGCAGGACAACATGAACGGCCTGCGCGACAACCCCGGGGACAACTGGCAGGACAAGGTGACCGACGTCGAGCAGCAGCTCTCCGACGCGGAGCAGGCGCTGAACGATGCGCGGACCGAGCTGGACGCGGCCAAGCAGCAGAGCCCGTCGCAGCCCGGCATGACCCCGCCCGGCACGCCGCCGAGCACGCCGCCGACGGATCCCACGTTGCCGCCGTCGGAGCCGACCACGCCCCCGACGCCCCCGGGCACCGGCACGCCCCCGGGCGAGCCGCCGGCGAACCCGTCCTGAGGAGTATCCGTTCTTGATGTGAAGCAACGCGCATAGGCTGGGCCAGGACTCGGATGGGCACGCACCGGGATCCTGGCCCGGCCTTGCCTTGCGCTCTTCGTTCCCTCGCGGGCCGCTCAGGGCTTTTGTTGCCGCAGCAGTTCCAGCTCGAGCAGGCGCAGGTTGCGGGCGTTGGCCTTGAAGGCGACGTCGAAGAGGTCGCCCGCCAGCGGCACGATCCCCACGAGCGCATCCACGCCGACGTTGCCCACCATGCGCAGGAGCGTGCGACGCCGCACGCCCAGCCGCTTGGCCTCCGCGACGATGTAGGCCGCGGCCAGCGTGGTGATCACATCCCCCGCGCCGGGGATGAGGCCGATGAGGGAATCGAGCCCGACCCGGAACCTGGTGCCGGGGATCTCCCAGGCGGTATCCAGGAGCACCGCCAGGGCGCGGACGCGCTTGATGGTCTGCTCGCGTTCGCTTGGAGAAAGGGCTTCGGCCACAGCCGGAGAATAGCCGCGCGCGGACGCGCCTGGGGTCAGCGGCGCCGGCGGCGGCGGTTTGTTTCACACCGCATTCAGTACGGCGTTTCCGACACCATCCACTCGACCACGAGAGGGTCCAGCCCCGCGGCCTTCGCCCGGTCGAGGGCGCTTCGGGCGGGCTCGTTCTCCCGCTGGGCCTGCTTGATCGCGGCGACGGCGAGCCACGCGGCCGCGGTGTTGCGCTCGGCGGCCAGGCGTGTCGCGCCGTCGAGGATGGCCTCGATCGCCCGCGGCTGGAGGATGTTCAGATCGATCGGCCGCTGCGCGAGCGTGGGATCGATGCGGTACGCCCGCTCGACCGAGTTCGCCCCCGCCTCGGGCTGATCGTCGGCGATCAGGGCGAGCCCGAGGGACCGCTGCGCCTGCACATCCCCCGGGTGACGGGCGAGGTGCTCGGAGTAGATCCTGATCGCGTTCCCGAAGTCGTTGAGCCGGAAATACGTATCGGCGAGCTCCCGGTCGGTGACGGAGCGGAGCTCCACCTCCGGCGCGGGCGCGGGGAGCGACTCGACGTACGGCACGGTCGGGGCGGCTTCGGCGGCGCCGATGTTCACCGTGTCGGCGTAGATCACCTCCGACGCGTACGTCGGCGCGGTGTAGACCGTCGCGGTGGGGATCAGGCTCGAGCTCGAATAGACGTAGTTGACCGACGCCGAGGACCCGAAGCTGAAGCCGGTGCCGATCACGATCGTGCTGTAGCTGCGCCGCGGCCAGGGATCGCAGTCCCAGCGCGACCAGTGCGGGCGGTACCAGTACACGCTGGTGTACGGCCAGTCGCACCACGGGTCCGAGTACCAGTACGAATACGGACGGTAATGACCCCAGTGGCTGTAGTAGCCGCCGTACCACGACGGGTAGTACCAGCCGGTGCCGAAGTGGAACGACAGACGGAAATGGTCGTTGTCGTGCCGGTCCCAGTCCCGGTGGTGACGCCAGCGGCCGTCCCAGCGACGATCGTGGCCGCGCCCCCAGTCGCGATCGCGGTCCCAGTCACGGTCGCCGCGCCGATCACCGCTCCAGTTGCGGTCCCAGTCGCGGTCCCCGTTCCACTCGCCGCGGCCGCCGTCGCCGTTCGATCCCGGCAGCGGGCGGTTGAAGCCGCCCCCACTGTTGAGATCGGTGCGGGGA
>JAEYVB010000455.1 GCA_023429345.1 Planctomycetota bacterium | reverse complement strand
CCTCGAGGAGGAGATCAAAGGGCAGTTCGTGCAGCTTCGGGCCGTAACGGAGCAGCGTGTGTCCGGCGGCCGCGGCGACCGGGACCTGGCCGCGCCAGGGGAGAACGGTGTCCTCCTCGTGCCCCTCGATGCGGACCACGAGGGCGGGGCGGTTGCCCTCGGCCTTGGGGGCCTCGACCGTGCGGGTGGCGGCGCGGGCGTGGAGGTAGTGGTTGAGGATGGTGATGCAGCGGTCGCCCGTGTCGATGGTCCAGGGCAGGCGGCCGTCGGACTCGAACGTCTGGCGGGAGCCGGCACGGGACGACCACGTGGCGGAGATCGCCGGGGGGGTGCCGTGGATGACGAGCAGGTCGCCCGCGGCCTGCGCCGCCTTCAGGTGAAGGCGTGCGCCGGAGCGGGCAGCGCCCTCGAGCGGCTTGACCATGACCATGTCCGGGAAGGCGGCGAAGGCGCGGTGCTGCTCGACCGAGCCGTTGCTGTCGGTGATGACGACCTCGATGGCTGGGTTGGTTCGCCCCTCCTCGCCCTCGATGAGGCCCCCGGTGGTGACGGTGGCCCGCTCGAAGGTGCGGATGGCGGAGATGGTCCAGCCAGGGAGGGCCTCCGAGCCGACCTCGCCGAGCGGGAAGGTCTTGCCTTCGAGCGTGAAAGACGAGCCCGGGTCCTGGGCCTCGGCGGGCCCGGGTTCCCAGGTCTGCCCGGCCGGGAGTATGCGTACGAGCATGCCGAGGACCTGCGCGGGCGGGTCCTCGGGGGCGCTCTCGCCGATCCAGGCGCTGGGCGATGTGGGACCTGTGGACACCTCGACCGCACGCATGGGCGCGGGCCCGTCGTCGGCGACGTAGGTCTCGTCCATGGTGTTGGCCCAGCGGCCGACGATGCGCAGCCTGAGGGCGCCCGCGTGGACGGTCCTGGTGGTGGGGTCCACGGGCTGCACCGCCGCGGTTTCCATCCGGCCCGCGGCGTGGTGGAGGACCTCGATCTGCTCCTGGTCCATCATGAGCGCGCCGGACTCGGCGCCGACCTGGAGGGGGACCTGCCCCTCGACACGGCCGAAGAGGGACCAGAATCCGCCGGCGATGGTGGTGATGAGGCTGGCGTGCACGATGATGAAGCCAACGTGCTTCCTGCGCCAGGGGTAGCGGCTGACCACGGCGAAGATGAGACTGACGCAGATCATGGCCATCAGGGCGATGAACCACCAGGAGCCGTAGACGGTGGCGCGCGAGACCTTCGCCCCGGATGTGGATTCGAGATAGGTGCCCCAGGCGAGCGCTACCGCGACGAACACCATGACCGGAACGGCGAGTTCGATGCTGCCGAGGGCGCAGACGATCCTGCCGACGGGCGTGTTGTGCCAGGGGTGCTTGTTGGTCATGGCTGGCTCATAGAGTGCAAAGCGCGGGCCAGCGTGGGGTCGCCGCCGCGGGCGGGGTTTGAGGGATCGGTCGGGTGAGGATCCCGCGCGTGGGCGAGGGGCCCGGACCAGCGTTCCCAAGTGTGAGAAGCGATAAGCGTGGGCGCGGGAAGTGCGGCGATTCGGGGGGGCGGGTACGCGGGCATTCGCTGGGTGGGATCACGAGCGGGTCCGATCGCGGCGCGGCCGCCGATGCCGCATAGTGGACCAACATAAGTTCCGGGGCATGGGCGGGACCCGGGGAAGTGGCCCCGGTTTTCAGGACGGGCGGGCGCGGTCCGCGGCGGGCGCTGTGGGGCTGAGGGCGGGCAGCCGGATGACGAAGGTGGCGCCGCACCCGGGGGAGGAGCGGAGGAGGAGCTCGCCGCCTTGCTCGCGGATGAGGCTCCGGCTGATGGGGAGGCCCAGGCCGGTGCCCTGTCCCACCGGCTTGGTGGTAAAGAAGGGTTCGAAGATCCGCTCGTGGAGGTGCCCGGGGATGCCCGGGCCGTTGTCGGCGACCTCGATCGTCGCGGCGTCCCCGTCGGCGCGGGTGCGGAGGATGATCTCGGGCCTCGGCGTCTCCGCTACGGCGTCCAGAGCGTTGATGACGAGATTGGTCAGCACCTGCTGGAGGGAACGGGAGACGGCGTGGGCGAACAGGGGCTGGAGATCGTTCACGACGTGCACGCGGCGCAGGCGGTGGTCGAAGGCGAGGACTCGGAGCGTGGACCTCACGGCGTCGGCGAGGTCTACGGCTTCGGCCTGGCCGGTGTCGGGATGGGCGAATCCGGTGAGGCGGCGGGTGATCGTCTGGATGCGATCGACCTGCTCACGGAGCTGCTCGAGCGTGCCGGGGCGGGAGGCGGCGTCGGGCTTGCGGGCCATGAGCTGGAGGAGGCTGTCGATGCTGGCGATGGGATTGTTGATCTCGTGGGCGACGCCGGCCGCGAGTTGCCCGAGAGCGACCATCTTCTCGTGCTGCAACATCGCCTTCTGCTGGCGGCCGAGGCTCGCGGCCATGCGCTGGCCGCGGCGGTGCAGGCGAAGGCGGCTGCGCTCGCGCTGGTGAAGCGCGCGGGCGACGCGTTCGGCGAGGTAGAGGGTGGTGAGGAGGGAGAGGGCCCATCCGCCGGCTCGGAGGCGGGCCTGGTCGCTGGCGGGGAGTTGGCCGGTGAGGAGGAGCCCGAGGGCGAAGCTGACGATGGCGAAGACCGCGCAGGTCGCGGAG
>JAEYVB010000447.1 GCA_023429345.1 Planctomycetota bacterium | reverse complement strand
GCCCCGCCCGGCGCGGACGCCTACCCCGTCGCGATCGTCGGCTCCCGCAACGCCACCGCTTACGGCATCGAGCAGGCCGAGCGATTCGCCGGGGTCCTCGCCCGCTCCGGGCTCACCATCGTCTCCGGCGGCGCCCGCGGCATCGACACCGCTGCCCACCGCGGCGCCCTCCGTTCCGCCGGCCGCACCATCGCCGTCCTGGGATGCGGCCTGGCCGACTGCTACCCGCCGGAGAACCGCGAACTCTTCGACCGCATCGTCGATACCGGCGCCGGCGCCATCGTCTCCGAACTCCCTCTTCGCTCCCCCCCGGAAGCCGACAACTTCCCGGCGCGGAACCGCCTCATCTCCGGCATCAGCCTGGGCGTCCTTGTGATCGAGGCGGGCAAACGCTCCGGCTCTCTGATTACCGCCCGCCTCGCCCTCGAAGACCACAACCGCGAGGTGATGGCCGTCCCCGGGCGTGTCGATTCCCCGGCCAGCCAGGGGACGCACGAACTCTTGAAGATGCACGGCGCAGCGCTCGTCACCGACCCGGGCGATGTCCTCGAGATCCTGGAAACCCCGGCCCGCCACAGCTTCGAGGGCTCCCACGAGGCCCGGTACGCGGACCCGTCGCGCCCGCCCGACTCGCTCTTTGAGCCCAAACCAACCGACGCCCCGAGCTCCCCTTCACGCCCCGGCATCCCCACCACCCCCGCCCAGCAGGCCATCCTCGCGGCCCTTGCCACCCCGGCGACGGTGGACGAAATTGCGCGGGAGACCGGGCTCCCCCCCGGCTCCCTCCGCGCCGAGCTCACCCTCCTCGAGCTTCAGAAGCGCGTCACCCGCCGCGGGTCACAAATCGCCCGAACGTAACCCGCGCAACGATGCCGGCTTGCGCCACCCTGACAAAATCCAGCTGGTTTTTTCGTTTCATCCCTTGCGGGACGGGCATTGATCGGCTATCGTGTACCGAACAGACCGACCGCGAAATCTGGTCCGCGAGCCTCACGGCGGACGATCCAGATCTCCGGTCGGACCTGAAACACCGGCGTGGAGCGCCGGGCAACGCAAGCCTCCCGCCCCCCGCGGAGCATCCGGGACGGGACCCAGGTTTGGGATGTCTCCCATGTTCGCACGACCCTCGCCAGTCTTGATGCTCGGACCCGGCGGCGACTTCGTCTCCCGTTTCCACGGCAAACGCCGTGGGTCCGGGAACCTTGTTCGGATGGAGGAGGACGTGTCCCCAACCCCTTGCGGGCTTGACAATCGGGACATTTCCGCTTCCGATATGGGTTCCGGAAGGGCGGCCGCATGGATGCCGTTCGCCCTCCGAGCCGGTGGGGTCTTCGTGGCTGAGCAGGTCCTGCGCCATCAAGGCGGGGTGCTCACAGCGTCGCGTCAGGTCATCGCGGGCCTCGCCAGGTTGGCCGGCCGGCCCGCGGTGTATTCGTCCTCAGTGCCGGCCCCGCGCATCCTTGCCCGCGGCCACGGGACCTCAGATCAGGAGTCCGTCCATGAATCTCACGCCCAAGCAGCTCCGCATTCTTCAGCTCATCCGCGATTGGCGGGTGCGCAAGGGCTATTCACCGACCATGCAGGAGCTCGCCGACGAGATCGGCGTCAGCAAGGTCACGGTCTTCGAGCACGTCGAGGCCCTCATCAAAAAGGGCGCCCTCGTACGAGAGCCCAACAAGGCTCGCTCTTTGTCGATCGCTGACGGCATCGCCGTCCCCGACGAATCCCGACCGACGCGCTTCCCCCTCGTCGGCAAGATCGCCGCCGGGTACCCCATCGAGAAGGTCCCCGAGCAGGACGAGATCGACCTCTCCGACCTGGTCGGCCGCGGCACCCGCAACGACTCCACCTTCGCCCTCAAGGTCGAGGGGGACTCCATGCGGGATGAGGGCATCCTCGACGGGGACTACGTGCTGGTCGAACGCTCCGAGGTCGCCCGCAACGGCGACAAGGTCGTCGCCCTCCTCCCCGACGGCCAGACGACCCTGAAGACCTTCTTCAAAGAAGAGGACTTCATCCGCCTTCAGCCCGCCAACCCCGCCTTCGAGCCCATCCGCGTCCGCTACTGCCAGATCCAGGGCATCGTCAAAGGCGTCCTGCGGCGCTACTAAAGTGACACGGGCATCCCTGCCCGTACTCCGATCTTGGGTTACCTCTTCGAAGTCCCCCGTCTGGCGCGACTCCTGATCAAAGAAGCCCGGGCCAATAGCCCGGGCTTTTCTTTTCTCCCGACCGAACAGCGGCTATCGCCGCGTCAGCCGCTCCGCCGCCTCCCTGTACTTCTCCAGCGTCTTCTCCACGATCTCCCGCGGCAGCTCCGGCCCCGGCGCCTGCTTGTTCCACGCTCCCCGGTCCACCAGCGTCTGCAGGTACTCCCGCAGGAACTGCTTGTCGAAACTCTTCTGCGCCCGCCCCGGCTCGTACGTGTCCACCGGCCAGAACCGCGAGCTGTCCGGCGTCAGCGCCTCGTCGATCACGATCGGCTCCGCCCCCGGCGCATCCTCGGGGTGCCCGAACTCGAACTTGGTGTCGGCGATGATGATCCCCCGCGCCCGCGCGTGCTCCGCGGCCGCGTTATAGATCGCGAGCGACCGATCCCGCAGGTACTCCATCAGCCCCCGGCCCACCTCCGCGCACGCCCGCTCGAAGGAGATGTTCTCGTCGTGCTGCCCCTGCGGGGCCTTGGTCGCCGGCGTGAAAATCGGCTCGGGCAAACGGTCGCACTGCCGCAGACCCGTCGGCAGTTTCACGCCGCAGACCGACCCCGTCTCCCGGTACTCCTTCCACCCCGACCCCGCCCGGGTCCCCCCCCCCCCCCCCACGAGCGGC
>JAEYVB010000428.1 GCA_023429345.1 Planctomycetota bacterium | reverse complement strand
GTATAGGAGCCGATCCCACCGCCGTAGAAGGGGGGGTACTCGCGGGAGATCAGGCAGATGTTTAGCGGATCGGGCACGTGGGGGGGAATGGTATCTTGACCGGCCCGGGGGCGAGAGTTACGCTCGGAAAGCCAAAGCAGGAGGTATCGCCCTGAGACCAGCCCCTTCGCCCCTGATCTTTCTGCATATTCCCAAGGCCGGCGGCACGACGCTGCAGGATATCGTGGTGCGCCAGTACCGCATGGGGCACGGGTTCCGCTTCACGGGCGCCCCGGCGCAGCTCGAGGAGTTCAAGAGCCTGCCGCAGGAGGAGCGGGACAAGTTCGACGTGCTGCAGGGGCACGTGCATTTCGGCATCCATGAGGTGCTGACGAGGCCTGCGCTGTACATGACGATGCTGCGCGACCCGGTCGAGCGGGCGGTGTCGCTGTACTACTTCGTGAAGTCGCAGCCCGGGCACTACCTGCACAAGATCATCTTCAACAAGGGCATGGGCCTGCGGGAGTTCGCGGAGACGCGGGCGACGATCGAGGTGGACAACGACCAGGTCCGCTGGTTGTGCGCCCGTCCGCACCGGGCCGTCCCCGTCGGGAAGGTCTCGCGCGAGCTGGTGGAGGAGGCCAAGTGGAACCTGACCAACTCCATCTCCGCGCTGGGCCTGGTGGACCGGTTCGAGGAGAGCCTGTGCTGCTTCGGCCGGGCGTTCGGGTGGGCCGATGTCTCGTACGCGGCACGGAAGAACGTGACGCCCGACCGGCCCCCGCTGGAGGAGATCCCGTCGGATGCCATCGATGCGATCCGCGAGGTGAACCGCTTCGACGTCGAGCTGTACGAGCACGCCAAGGCGCTCTTTGAGGAGCAGATGCTCAAACTGGGGGTTCCGCCCGGGGCAGTGCCCAGGGGCCGGTTCGCCCCCCAGCCGGAGGCAGCGATCGCCTGACCGGGTGCGGGGCGGAACGGGGCCCCTTGGGCCTTGACCGGGGCCCTCGGGGCCGCTTCCTGCTACACTCTGGGCCGATTGCCGCTCCTACAGGCAGCCAACTTGCGCAAGGCGTACGCCGGCCGCGTCGTTGTTAACGACGTGTCTTTCCATGTCGAGAGTTCGGAGATCGTCGGGCTGCTGGGGCGGAACGGCGCCGGGAAGACGACGAGCTTCCGGATGACGATCGGCATGATCGACGCCGACGGCGGGCGGGTGGCTTTCAGCGGGCACGATGTTTCCGGGATGGCGATGTACCAGCGGGCCCGGCTGGGCATGGGGTATCTGAGCCAGGAGCCGAGCGTGTTCGGGCGGATGACCGTCCAAGAGAACCTGCTGGCGATCCTGGAGACGCTGCCGATCTCGAAGCGGGAGCGGTTGGACCGCGCGGCCGAGCTCCTGACGCAGTTCCACCTCACGCACAAGGCCAAGGACCCCGCCCGGACCTGCTCCGGCGGCGAGCGGCGGAAACTGGAGATCGCGCGGGCGCTGGTGACGCGGCCGCGGCTGATCCTGCTGGATGAGCCCTTCAGCGGGGTGGACCCGATCGCGGTGGAGGACCTGCAGCACGAGATCCGGCGGCTGGCGACGGCGGGGATCGCCTGCCTGATCACGGACCACAACGTGCAGCAGACGCTGCGGGTGTGCGATCGGGCGTACATCCTGGACGAGGGCAAAGTCTTTGCCGAGGGGACGCCGCGGGACCTGATCAACAACGAGATGGTGCGGCGGGTGTACCTGGGCTCGCTGTTCCGGGGCGATGAGTTCGATCATCCGATGCCGGGGCCGGGCGTGCCGACGGTGCGTCCGGCGCCGAAAGCGTCGCCCAACGGCAACGGCCAGCACAGCAACGGTCAGCACGGTGGGGGGCACGCGGCGACGGGTGTCCAGTCCGCGTCGAAGGCCCCGAAGACGGACAAGCGCCCCGCGGGAGCGAAACGGTGAGAATTGCGGCGAGGTTCGCCGTGCCTGGGCTGGCATTTTTGCTCCTGGGCGGGTGCCTGGAACGCACGGTGAAGGTCACCAGCGAGCCGCCGGGGGCGGTGGTGTGGGTGAACAACGTCGAGGTGGGGCGCACGCCGGTGGAGACGGGGTTCACGTTCTACGGCAAGTACGATGTCCGCCTCCGACGCGAGGGGTACGAGCCCGTTGCAGTGGTGCAGGACGTCAACGCGCCGTTCTACGAGTACCCGCCCGTGGATCTGCTGGCCGAGGCCATCCCGGTCACGATCCGCACCCGGCGCGAGTGGCACTACGAGCTCTCGCCACTGGTGCCCGTGGAAGGACAGGCGGAGACGGACCTGATCGCCCGGGCGCGGGAACTCGAGCAGAGCCTGCCCGGCGCGACGGCCGAGAAGTAGCTAGAGCGGCCTGGCGGGCACGCCGGCGACGGTGGCGCCGTCGGGCACATCGCGGGTGACGACGCTGCCCGCGCCGATGGTGCAGCCGCGGCCGATGGTGATGTTGGGGAGGATCCTGCAGCCGAGCCCGACGAGCGTGTCGGGGCCGGTACTGACGCGGCCGCCGAGGATGGAGCCGGGGGCAATGTGGGCGTTCTCGCCGATCCGGCACTCGTGCTCGATGATGGCGGCGGTGTTGATGATGGCGTGGGGGCCGATCTCGGCGCGGGTCTGGACGATGGCGCTGTGGCCGACCAGGACACCGGCACCAACTTGGGCGTCGCGGGCGATGTGGCGGGCGGGGGTGGTCAGGGAGACGGCGCGGGTCGTTCCCAGACGGTCGAGGATGGCACGTCGGAGTTTCAGGTCGCCGAGGCCGAGGATCCACGGGCCGGCGGGCCGGCAGTCGGTGAGGGGGCCGAGCCAGGGGAGGTTGGGGCCGACCAGGGACGCGGCCGGGTTGTCGTCGTAGACGCCGGCCACGGGGTGGCCGCCGAGGAGGGCCGCCTCGAGGACGACGAGGGCGTGGCCGCCGCCGCCGAGGATGGAGAGCGGTTCTGGCATCGGGGCATCATCGGCCGGTGGGGGGTGGGGAGACGAGCGGGATGCAACCCGGGGGCCGGGTTTCGCGAATCGGAGTGCGGGTCGCGGTACGTCCGCGGCGGGGCGTAAGCCCCAGAGGCACCCCCAGAGCGGGCAGTTCAGTCGATGCGTCGGCCCGAGCCGGCGCGGAAGGGCATCGGATCGGTGTGGCGTCGGAAGGCCAAGGAGGGTAATCTGTGGTTCGTGATACCGGAATGAGCGTGGCGGGGGAAGGTCAGGCCGTGGCGGAGTCCGTCGGACTCAAACGGCCGGGTAGTGGAGCCAAGCCGATGTTGACCGAGAGCCAGACGAACGCCTCGCACGTGGGGCACGTCACGCTGGACCCGGACAAGAAGCACGACCCGCACGAGACGCGGTTCGGGGCCTTTCTGAAGGCGTCGATCAAGCTGCAGGCGTCGGACCTGATCATGAAGGCGGGGCAACCGCCGAAGCTGCGGGTGCGCGGGCAGCTCAAGCCGCTGGA
The DNA here is from genome assembly GCA_023429345.1 of Planctomycetota bacterium. Taxonomy (GTDB): domain Bacteria; phylum Planctomycetota; class Phycisphaerae; order Phycisphaerales; family UBA1924; genus JAEYVB01. Next base: position 3,361 of record JAEYVB010000428.1, on the reverse strand, counting down.
CACCGAGCCGGTGTCGGCCGACGAGTTCATGTCGATCGCGAAGCACATCCTGAACGAGGAGCAGTGGGCGGACCTGCACAAGTTCGGCTCGGCGGACTTCGCGTACGACTATGACGAGACGACCCGCTACCGCGTGAACCTGTTCCAGGCGCGGGGCAAGCTGGCGATCGCGGCGCGGCGGATCAGCAGCGAGATCCGGCGGTTCGAGGAGCTGTACCTGCCGCCGATCATGTCGGACATCGCCATGCAGCCGCAGGGCATCGTGCTGCTGAGCGGCGTGACGGGCTCGGGCAAGACAACGACGATCGCGGCGATGCTCGACTACGTGAACGAGCGCAAGCCGGTGCACATCGTGACGATCGAGGACCCGATCGAGTACCTGCTGACGGACAAGAAGGCCACGATCAACCAGCGCGAGATCGGCATCGACGTGCTGGACTTCAAGATCGCGCTGCGGGCGCTGGTCCGCGAGAATCCGGACATCGTGCTGGTGGGCGAGATGCGCGACAAGGAGACGTTCGAGGCGGCCCTGAACGCCGCCGAGACGGGCCACCTGGTGTACGGGACGATCCACGCCTCGAGCACGACGCAGACGTTCTCGCGCATCTACGGCCTGTTCGACCCGGAGGAGCGGGAGCAGGTCCGGAAGATGCTGAGCTACCAGATGCGGGCGTTCGTCTACCAGAAGCTGCTGCCGACGCTGCACGAGAAGATCCACCGCATCCCGGCGATCGAGATCCTGATCAACAACCCGGTCGTGCAGAAGCACATCATCGAGGGGCGCGAGGGCGAGCTGCGCAGCTACCTGAACTCGATCGAGGCGGTGCAGGCGGGCATGAAGGACTTCAACCAGTCGCTGGTGGAGCTGGTGGAGCAGGAATACATCCACGTCCGCGTCGCGCTCGATGCGAGCCCGAACGCCGACGACCTGAACATGCGTCTGAAGAAGCTGGGTGGGCGGCGGTAGGGCGCGAGAGAAGGGACCTACAGTCGAATCAGACGGGCCGGTCCGCGGGGGCCGGCCCGGTTTGCTTTGCGCGGGCACGACGGCGCGGCAACGCCACGAGCAGGCCGCCCGCGGCGATGCTTGAAACGGTCAGAAGCAGGCCTGGCCAGGACCCGTTCGGGACCCGGAGGCGAGTCCGGAGGCCGGACCGCACGCGGTCACCGTACCCGCTCCCGGGGTAGCAGCGGTCGAAGTAGTCGGCGATGATCGGCAGCACGTCCGGCCCGGGCGGCGGCGGCTGGTACCGAACTGGATCACCCTCGGTATCCCTTCGGCCCTCGTACATTTTGATCTCGGGCGTGATCCGCTCCACGAAGGCGATGGGCCCAAGGACGGGTAACTCGTACGCCTCGCTCTCCCAGCGGATCCGCCCGAACTCCTCTGCGATCGGCGGTGCATCCGCGCGCCGACGATTCGGGATCGCGTTCCGGTCGGAGATGCTGCTACGCCCCCGCGTGCGCAGCCGCTCGAAGTGCTCCGCTGCGGCCAACGGATCGATGTATTCGACGCCGTCAATCTCCGGCAGTTGGCCCCGGTCGAAGGCGTACACGCCGGTGGCGGTGCGGACCAGACGGAACTCGGCATCTTCGGCAAGGAGCCAGTCCCCGCCCCGGAGGAGGAATCCTCCGGCCAGACCAAGCAAAAGCACCACGCCTCCCCAGAATCGACGGGAGCGGCTCAACCGGCCCATGCGAGGTGCGGACATCGCGGGAGGTTACCGGATCGAGGTCCCGCGTGAGCGAGCCGGGCGAGTTGCGGCCTCGATCGAGTTCATTCGGGTGCGGATCGCAGCGGGCGTAGGTCGAGCGTGAAGTCCGGCAGGGCGGCGCTCGGGACGGATTCATCTCTGACCGCGCGCTCCAGCAGGGAGTCGCCCTCGCGCGTGTACACCCGCAGCCGCCCGTCAGCGGGATCGAAGGCCCAATACTCGCCAATTCCGAACGACTCGTAATCGTCCTTCTTTTTCGTGAGGTCGAACGCCTTGTTGCCCGGAGACAGGACCTCGATGATGAGGTCCGGCGGGAGTGTCAAGCGATCTGGGATCCCAACATCGCGACCGGCGCGATAGCAAGCCAGGTCCGGCGTGTACACCTTGCGATCTGAAAGCTTCAGATCCACCTCGACGAAGTAGATGGCGCCTGGATTCGTGAGCAGATAGCGTTCCAACTGCTGCTGAATGAGGCGGATCGAGTTCTGGTGCCTTCCCGTGGGTCTGGGCGACATCACCACCACTCCGTCGATGAGCTGCAGCCGCTCCTCGGTTTCGCCGATCGCGAGGAACTCGCCCGCGGTCATGCGGAGACCGACATAGCCGTTGTCGATGGGCTGTCGGGGCACGGCAGACATGGTGGATTGTAGCCCTTCGGCGGGGTGCAAACCCTACTTCCCGCTCCGCTCCATCTCGCCGCGGACAATCTGCTCGATGATCGTGGGGAGCGGGATCGTGATGTCCCAGCCGGGGAAGTGCTCGCGCATCTTGGTCAGATCGCTGATGTAGCAGATGTGGTCGCCGATGCGGTTGGTCTCGTTGTAGACGGTCTTGACCTTCCGGCCGGTGATGGCCTCGATCATCGAGATGCACTCCATCAGGCTGGCGGCGTTGCCGCGTCCGCCGCCGAGGTTGTAGACCTCGCCGTTGCGGGGCCGCTCGATGAAGGCGTCGAAGGCGCGGGTGACGTCGAGGGAGTGGATCTGGTCGCGGACCTGCTTGCCCTTGTAGCCGAAGATCGTGTACGTGCCGCCGGTCACCGCGACCTTGGCGAGGTAGGAGAGGAAGCCGTGGAGCTCGACGCCCGAGTGGCGCGGGCCGGTGAGGCACCCGCCGCGGAAGATCCCGACGGGCAGGTTGAAGTACTTGCCATATTCCTGGGCGATCACATCGCCGGCGGTCTTGCTGGCCCCGAAGAGGGAGTGGAGGCAGCGGTCGATGCGGCAGTCCTCGCGGATGCCGTTCCAGTCCTGTGGGTCGGCGTACTCCCAGCGCGTCTCGAGCTCCTTCAGCGGCAGTTCGTTGGGGGCATCGCCGTAGACCTTGTTCGTGCTCATGTGGCAGAACCGGGCCTCCGGGCAGTGCTGGCGGTAGTTCTCGAGGACGTTCAGGGTGCCCACAGCATTGACGTCGAAGTCGTCGAAGGGGATGTCGCGGGCCTTGTCGTGGCTGGGCTGCGCGGCGCAGTGGATGATGACGTCGAAGGTCTGCTTCTTGAAGAACCGCTCCAGGGCGGCCCGGTCGCGCAGGTCGATCTCGTGGTGGGTGAAACGCCTGGTGCTCTCGCGCAGCCGCTCCAGGTTCCAGGTGGTATCCCCCTGGGGGCCGAAGAACTGCCGCCGCATGTTGTTGTCGATCCCGTGCAC
>JAEYVB010000424.1 GCA_023429345.1 Planctomycetota bacterium | reverse complement strand
TCCTCGACGCGACCCGGGTCCCCATCACCCTTTACTCGCTGCGCCACCAGTCCCTGCTCTCCCGCCCGTTCGCCCCGACGCTCGAGTCCACCACCAGCGAGCACGGCATCCAGGGGACCGTTCGCTCCCGCACCCTCCCCGCCACGCTCCGCCTCTTCCACCGCGAGCAGGACCAGTCCGACAGCGCCGACCTCTCCCAGTTCACGCTCGTCCAGGACACAGCCATCCTCAACACCGAGTGGATCCTTTCCGACACCAACCGCTTCCAGTTCGACTACATCTACGACGATATCGAAGAGGCCAGCGGCCCCGAGTTCGAATCGTCCTTCGAGCGCCATGACCTCACCCTCGCCCACCTCCTCAGCTTCGGCGAGGGCGACCGCAGCAGCCTCCGGTCCACCGCGCACTACTTCCGCCAGACGGCCGACACCGAGCAGGAGCGCGTGCGTCTCGACGAGCTTCTCCGTCTCGTCCACTCCGACCGCTTCGAGACCCGCTACAACCTCACCCTGGAGCGCACCGACCGCCCCTCCGCCACTCAGGAGTTCGCCCTGGGGAGCGCGGGCTTCCGCCACCGCCTCTTCGAGAGCCTCGTCTCCACGGCGAACGTCGGCGCCAGCCGACTCAAGACCGGCGCCTTCTCCAGCGACACCCTGTTCGCCGACGCCAACCTCCGCTACACCAAGAGCGTCCCCTACGGCCGCCTCGACGCCGGGATCGGCGCCGGCGTATCCCGGCAGGAGCAGAGCGACCGCGGCGACACGCTCGCCATCTTCGACGAGCCTCACACGTTCAACGACCCCCAGCCCGTCACCCTTTTCCGCCGAAACATCCTCGTCGACTCCATCACCATCACCGACGCCGCCGGGCTCCGCGTGTACCTCCCCGTCGTCGACTACGAGACCCGTTCCCTCCCCGGGCGCGTCGAGGTCCGGCGGGTCGTCGGCGGGGCAATTCTCGACGGCGAGACCGTGCTGGTCGACTACCTCATCGGGCCCGAGCCCGGGAGCACGCTCGAGAGCACGAGCGGCTCGCTCTCCATCCGCTACAGCATCGACGACGGCCCACTCGCGGGCGTGGGCCTCTTCGGCTCGCTCCGCCTCACCGACCAGCGCCAGACCGCCGGCCCCGAGCAGGCCTTCCTCCTCAACGATGTCCGGGCCCTCACCTACGGCGCCGACTACCGCATCGGCGACCTCTTCTTCAGCGCCGAGCGGGAGCATTACGACAGCGACATCGCCCCGTTCGACGCCCTCCGGTTCGACGCCCGCTACCACCACAGCCTCGGCCGACGCTCCGCCCTCACCCTGGGCGCCACCCACGAGACCATCGACTACCGCGACCCCGAGAACCAGATCCGGCTCGCCCGTCTCTTCGGCGTCTACAGCCGGGAACTCGGGCCCCACCTCGACATGCAGGTTGAAGCCATCTACCGCAACGAACACGACGACGCCTCCGGCGATCTCCAGGGTTTCGAGCAGCGCCTCGATCTCCGCTGGCGCAAGCGACAGACCGAGATTGTCGCCGGTTTCCGCAACGTCATCATCGACGCCGACCGCGGCGACAGCCTCTTTCAGACGCTTTCCCTTACATTTACCCGATCTTTCTAAGGGACCACCTTTGCCCCTCAACGCCCCAAGGGCCCGCCCGCTCCTGCTCCTCGCCGCCTCCCTCAGCGCATGCGCGCTCCCGGCGGGCTGCGCGAGGCCCGCGGGTCCGCTCTTCGAGCCCGCAAGCCCCGCCCTCGCCTGGCCGCCGCCGCCCGATACTCCGAGGATCTACTGGATCGGCCAGTTCGCCGGGAGCGCCGACCTGAAGGCGGGCCAATCCTTCGGCCAGCGGCTCAACGCCGCCCTCTTCGGGAGAGAGCCCCAGGAGGTCTTCATCGCACCCATGGCCGTCTGCACCGACGGCGCGGACCGCGTGTTTGTCGCCGACGCCGGCGCCCGGCTTGTCCACGTCCTCGACCTGCGGACGCGCCGGTACGAACAGTGGCGCCCCCCGCCCGGCGAGCTCCCCCTCGTGCAGCCCGTCGCCCTCGCGTGGGCCCCGCCCGGCAGACTCCTGGTCTCCGACGCCGTCGGCCGCGCCATCGCCGTGTTCGGCCCCGCCGGCGAGTTCCGGGGCCACCTCGGGATCGCCGGCATGTTCGTGCGACCCTGCGGCATCGCCGTCGATCCGCCACGCCAACGCATCCTCGTCGCCGACCCCGGCGCCCACCAGATCGTCGTCCTCGCCCCCGATGGCTCGCTCATCCAGCGCGTAGGCGAGCGGGGCCCCGAACCGGGCCAGTTCAACTTCCCCACCTTCGTCGCGGCCTCGGGCGACGGCCACATCTTCGTCAGCGACTCCCTCAACTTCCGCGTCCAGGTCCTCGCCCCCGACCTCTCGCCCCTGCGCACCATCGGCCAGAAGGGGGACATGCCCGGCTACTTCTCCCAGCCAAAGGGCCTTGCGGTCAGCCCCGCCGGGCACCTGCTGGTGATCGACGCCAACTTCGAGGCCGTGCAGGTTTTCACCGCCGACGGCGATTTGCTCATGACCTTCGGCCGCGAGGGCAAGGGGCCCGGCGAGTTCTGGCTCCCCGCCGGGATCTTCGCAGCGCCGGACAACCGCGTCTGGATCGCCGATAACTACAACAAACGCCTGCAGGTCTTCGAGTACCGGCACACCGAGGGACCGCCATGATCACCCGCGCTGCGATCGTGTTCCTCCCGCTCCTCGCCGGCGTCGCCGCCGCCCAGCCCGGCAGCGTCGTCAGCGGCCCGCACAACCTCTCCGCGACCGGAGCCGGCCCCGTCCACGCCGCCTTCGAGCAGGAGATCTGCATCTTCTGCCACACACCGCACAACGCGCGCCCCATCCGCCCCCTCTGGAACCGTTCCACGCCCGTCGAGGCCTACACGATCTACGCCAGCTCCACGCTCGAGGCCAATCCCGGCCAGCCCACCGGCACCTCCAAGCTCTGCCTCTCCTGCCACGACGGGACCATCGCCGTCGGAAGCGTCGGCTCGCGCGATACCCCCATCCAGATGATCGGCGGCATCACCACCCTCCCCCACGGCGCTGCCAACCTCGGCACCGATCTCTCCGACGACCACCCCATCTCGTTCCGCTACGACGCCTCGCTCGCCCAGCGCAAACCGTCCATCAAGGACCCCGCCCTCCTGCCGCCGCAGCTCAAACTCGACCACAACCAGGAAATGCAGTGCACGAGCTGCCACGACGCCCACGACAACAGCCGCGGCCAGTTCCTCCTCATGCGCAACGACAGCTCCCAGCTCTGCATCGCCTGCCACAAGATGGGCAGCACCGCCGTCGTCGAGCACCAGGATTGCTCCGCCTGCCACCAGCCGCACACCGCGCCCAGCGGCCCCTTCCTCCTCCGCGGCGCAAACACGACCTCGACCTGCCTGAGCTGCCACGACGGCGGTCACCGCTCCGCCTCCGGCCTCCCCGCCAGCAACATCGCCGCCGACCTCCGAAAGCTGTCGGTCCACGATACAAACAGCCCCGTCGAGCCCATCGGCCGCGAGCAGGAGCACGCCACCTGCACCGACTGCCACGATCCCCACACCATGGGCCGCGGCCGCGCCCACGCCCCGCTGATCCACCCCAGCATGGGACAAATCGGCGGTGTGAGCATCTCCGGCAGCCCGGTCCATCCCGCCCGCTACGAGTACGAGACCTGCTTCAAATGCCACGCGGAGGGCAGCGTCGTCGTGCCGACCGTCCCCCGCAGCGCCGTTCACGCCAATACCCGGCTCCAGTTCGATCCCGGCGCCATCTCATCGCACCCCGTCTCCGCCCCCGGCGACGGCCTCGATGTCCCCAGCCTGCGCCCCGAGATCGCCCCCGGGACCATGCTCCACTGCAGCGATTGCCACGGCTCCGACACCAGCAAAAAGGCTGGCGGTGGGGGCCCCAACGGCGTCCACGGGTCCGGCCAGCGGCCCCTGCTCATCGCACGCTACGACACGGCGCAGAACTCGATCGAGAGCCACCAGACCTACGCCCTCTGCTACGCCTGCCACGACCGCTCCAGCATCCTCGCCGACGAGTCCTTCCCCCTCCACCGCAAGCACATCGTCGAGAGCCAGACTTCCTGCTCCGCCTGCCACGATTCCCACGGCATCTCCTCCGCCCACGGGCGCCGCGCCAACCATACCCACCTCATCAACTTTGATACCTCCCAGGTCTTCCCCGACCAGGTCACCGGCCGCCTCGAGTTCATCGACCGCGGCAGCTTCTCCGGGGAGTGCTTCCTGAGCTGCCACGGGCACAACCACTCCGCGGCCAGGTACCAGCGGTGATCCGCATGCCCCCGCGGCCGGCTTCTCACCAGCGAGCTCGACCACGCCCGGCACGAGCGTGGCGAACTCCGCATCCCCGGGGCCATTGGTCCGCTCTTTACTTCCGCTTCCGGAACACCGGCTCCGGCACTTGACCCGGGTCACGCGGCTCCGCGGGCTTGGGTGGTGGCGCCTTGACCGTCGGTGGCGCCGATGCCGGCTCCGGCGCCGGGGTTGCTGCCGCCGGCGGCGCGTCCTGGCGACCCCGTGGGCTCATCCGGTCGTACGAGTACTCCTTGTGGCAGCCCACCGCGCACGAGCCGCCCGACTCGGTCTTGACGAAGGTGATCGGCAGTTCCCAGTTCCCGAACGCCGCCGTCTCTCGGATCTGAGACCCGTGCGTGCTCCCGTGCACGGTGTGACAGACGCGGCAGCTGCGCCCCTGCTCCTGGTTCACGTGCAGGTAGTGCAGGTTCCGCGCCCCATCCCGGAAGTTCGTCTCGCCCGCTGCTTCCCGCGTCGTCACCAGCTTCGGGTCGTGGCACTGGAAGCACAGCTCGAACGCCTTCTCGCTGAACGGCTGATAGAACTCGGCGCTGTACGCCCCCTTCAGGAGCACCGCGCGCTCGCCCCCGTGCACGTCATGGCACGCAGAGCACTCCCCCTCCGCCACCGGCGCGTGCATGTGCAACCCCGCCAGCCCGCCCTTGAACTCCCTGACCGGCGACGCCGGGCGGGCCCGCGTCTCGGGCTCCGCCGGCCGCAGCTTCGCCAGGTCCGAGCGGAACACCGGCCTGGGAGGCTCCGCCGCGCTCGCCGCCTTGGGCGCATCCGGGTCGCGGTGGCACGCCAGGCACGCCCCCACCGAATCGTCTTTCGTGAGATGGGCGTGGGAACTCGCGTGGGGCTGGTGGCAGTTCAGGCACGCCTGCCCCTCCAGCACCGCCGAATGCGGGTTCGAGGCGCCCATCGCGTGCTTCCCCACCTCCTCGTGGCACGAGATGCACAGGTCCTTCGGCCCCTGCTTCAACTGCATCGCGAAGGCCGAGGTGTGCGCCGTGTGGCACTGCAGGCAATCCCCCTCCAGCGGCTTGTGCGCGTGCGCAGCGCCCGACAGGTGGTCGCCGACCTCTTCGTGACAGCTCAGGCACATGGCCCGACCCGGCTTCAGCAGCAGCCGCGCGTGCTCCCCCCCGTGCGCTGTGTGGCAGTCCGTGCACCGCCCTTCGTGCAGCGGCCCGTGCCGGTGCTCTCCCCCGGCCAGCACCCCCTCGTGGCACGAAAGGCACAGCGTGTTCGTGTCCGGCTTCGCCAGCAGCTGCCGCGTCTCCCCCCCGTGCGGGTTGTGGCATGACAGGCAGTCCCCCTTCACGTACGGCTCGTGGGGCACCTTCGCCGCCGCGTGCGCGTGGTTCGCGTGGCAGAAGGTGCACAGATCTTTCCCCTCGGCCTTCAGCGTAAAGCTGTGCGCCGCCACATCCTTGTACGTGTGGCACATGTCGCACGCCGACACCGCCGCAGGCCCGTGCAC
>JAEYVB010000353.1 GCA_023429345.1 Planctomycetota bacterium | reverse complement strand
TGGTGCCCCAGCAACTCCTGCACGCTCCGCAGGTCCGCGCCGTTGTCCAGGAGGTGGGTCGCGAAGCTGTGCCGCAGCGTGTGCGGGCTGATCGAAGGGTCGAGGCCCACCTGCTTCAGGTACTTGTCGAGCTTCCGGCGCACGCTGCGCGAGCTGAGGCGCCCGCCGTGCTTGTTCACGAAGAGCGGGCGGTTCGTGCGGCCCTCGATCCACGCGCCTGTCAGTCGGCCCTCTGACTTCATCCGCTCCGTGTACCGGTTGATCGCCGCCAGGGCGTGCGAGCCCAGCGGGACGACGCGCTCCTTCTTGCCCTTACCGCGGACCTTGAGCGCCTCGCCCGTCGTGTCGAGGTCATCGAACTCGAGCCCCACCAGCTCGCTCACGCGGAGGCCGGTCGAGTACAGCGTCTCCAGCATCGCCCGGTCGCGCAGCCCCAGCACCTCGCGGTCGTCGGGCGCTGCCAGGAGCTGCTCGATCTGCTCGATCGTGATCGCCTTGGGCAGCCGCTTGGCCTGCCGCGGCGTGCGGATCAGCGTCATCGGGTTGGTGTCCGCCAGCCCGCGCCGGTCGGCCCACTTGTAGAAGCTCCGCAGCGTGGCGATCTTCCGAGCCATCGTGGCCGCGGAGTACGACTGCTCCCCCAGGTGCCCGAGGAAGGCCCGCACGCTGTCGGGGTTGGCCTGCATGATCAGCCGCGTCACCGAGGTCGGGATCGTCCCCGCCACCGCCACGCTCGCCGCCGGCTTGCGCCCGCCCGCCGCGCGGGCCGCCTCCTCCCGCTGCCGGAAGGCGTCGGCCTCGAGCGCCGGATCGACGCTGATGCGGTTGGCGGCCGTCAGGAAGTCGATGTACTGGCGCAGGTCCGCCCCGTAGCACCGCGCGGTGTAGGGGCTGAAGTGGCGCTCGTCCATGAGGTACGTGGCGAACGCGTCTGTGATCGGAAGGCTGCTCATATCGGGCTCCACGCCGTCGCTCCAATCAGCGGCGGCTCAATAACTCATTCGGCTTTCCGGACCCCCGTCTTAAGCGATCGCGAGGACAACCCAAGCTGACGCGCCAGGATCGCCAGGTGCAGCCGACGCCGCGGCACATCCGCCGTCGCGAGCGACTCCCCCGCCTCGCGCAGGAGCTGCGCCTCTTCCCCCGGGGCGCACACGAAAACCCACGCGTGCCCCCCGCGCACGATCGTCACCCGCCGCATCCGGCGGGCTTTGGGGTACGGCGTGCTGGTGTTCGATCCGTCCATCGGTCCTCTCGGCCGCCGGCGCGGCCGAGGGGGCCGGGGCGGGTCACTTCTGCGCGGGCGATGTGGACCGCGCGAGGCGGATCCACTCATGGTCGATCAGCCGGCCCACGGCGTGCCACGCCGCGAACTCGGTGAACAGGTCCATGCTCGCCAGGTATCGCTTCCACCCGTACGCCGAGGTGGGGTCGTGCCGCCCCCGCGCGTAGTTCTGCACATCCATCAGGACCTGGTGGTTCTTTCCGTCCAGGTGCACGGAGATCACGGACGCAGGCGACTCCTTGAAGGAGCTTCGCGGGAAGTAGTGGTAATCCGTCGGCTGGTACTGCAGCGTCCGCGTATCGATCGTCGTGACACCCCCGGTGTCCATCGCCCCCGGCCGCGCGTAGAGCGCGAGCGAGAGCCCCAGGGTGGGCGGGTTGTAGGGGTCGTAGGCCGTGATGGATCCAACGATCAATCCGTCCACCCCCATCTCCGTGGCCAGCCGCTTCGCATCGGCGGGGTCAGCCAGCTGCGTCATGGAGAGCGCCCTCATCGTCGCGATCGTCCGGTTCAGGGGGAGCGCCCGGACGCCCCGCACCTGCGAGGCCGCGGCGACGACCTTGTCGCTGATCGCAAACGCGTCCAGGGTGGTCGTTCCGGTCTCGTTCCGCAGCGGCACAACGGCCCACAGCACCTCCCCGCGCGACGTGTCGTAGGGGGAGGAAAGCACCGCCGGCGGCGTCAGCTGTTGCGTGCGTGCAGCGCACGCCCCGAGCCCGACGAGCACCGCGCATGCGGCGAGGACCGCCGCGGCCGCGCGGAGGGGGCTGCGCAGCCGCGCAACCCTCAAAGAGCAACAAACGAGCATGGTCTGTCCGGTTGTCATGGCGTCCTGCCGTTAGGTCCGGGCTCCATCCCGGAACATGCCTTCGAAACAGTCAATCGGCGTCCCGGCCGCGAAGCCGGGACGGCGGCGGATCAGTGCTCGTCCGGGCCGGGCTCGGTCGGGACCGTCACCATGGGCTGCTCCGGCTGCGGGGTGTGCGCCGGGGCGGTCGTCCCGGCCAGGTGCCTGCCGGTGGCGCTGTTGACCGCGGCGAGGTTCACCACCGGGGTCGTATCCAGCGACCAGATGTTGTCCGTGCCGCCGCGGTCGGAGACGAAGAACAGCTTGTTCCCCGGGCCCCACGTCGGCAAAAGGTCCACGGTCGAATCGCTCGTGAGGCTGATGCGGTGGTTCCCCGTCAGGTCCGCCATCCACAGGTGGGACATCGAGGGTCGCGCCTGCCCCGTGCTCCACTGCGAGGGGTTCGGGACGGTGGCAAAGGCGATCCAGTTTCCGTCGGGGCTCCAGGACGGGTTGATGCACGCCGCGATGGGGCTGCTCACGATCTCGGTGGCGTGCCCGCTCTGGCCGTCCTTGTAGTCGATGGTCCAGATGCCAAACGCGCGGTCGCCGCGCTCCCGGCTCTTCTGGAAGGCGATCCGGTCGCCGCCCTCAGCGCCCGACCCCGGCGCCGGGCACCACTCGGGGAACAGCCCGTAGCCGATGAACTTGGCAACGCCCGGGTTCCCCACCTCGGTCACCCACATCTCCCACTGCCCGCTCACCTCGCCGAGGCGGCAGAACACCAGGTGCGTCCCCGCCGGCGACCACGAGGGGTGCAGGTCGTCCGAGGAGGCGCTCGTGATCTGGATGGCGCGGCCGCCGGTGAGCGGCATCACGTAGATGTCCCAGTTCCCCGACCGGTTGCTCGTGAACGCCACGCGGGAGCCGTCCGGGCTCACCTTCGGCATCACATCGCTCGCGGGGTCGCTGGTCAACTGCGTCACAACGCGGCTGTCGATGTTCTTGATGTAAATGTCCGGCGAGGGCCGGTGCTGGGTGCTGGCGAAGACGACCGCCCGGCCGTCCCGCGAGACGTCCGGATCGAAGTCCGCCCCCTCGAGGGAGAAGCTGACCTGCGCCAGGTTCGCCGAGGGCGAGTTTCCGGTCGTCGTGGTCCCCGGCCCCGTGAAGACCTCGCTATAGACCGCGAGCGGGCCGGCATCGGCCTCGAAGGTCTCGGTGGCGACACCCGGGGCGACCTGACCGCCGCCGGTAGAGAGGGCCAGCGGGTCGCCGAAGCCGATCTGCGGCTGCTCCGACTCGTTGGTGTAGTCGGATGAGGCCGCCGATCGCCCCCCGCCCGTGCAGGCGAGAAGCGTCACACACAGGCCGGCGGCCAGAAACAACGCGATCGAACGGGCGGTGGGGGACTGCATATTCCGTGACTCCAAGTGCTCGTGGCCGGCCATGCCGACCCGGGCCGGGAGCGGTTCCACCGCCGGGGCCGAAGGTGTGGCGAGAAACACCCCACCGCGATCCCCGCGGCGGGTTTATCGGACGCCCCGGGCTCGCGACTTGAAGCCGCTCCCGGGGAACATCCTCAGCATCGGAATTCCCGGACCGGTCCATAAGCCCAGCACCATCAAACCGCGTGGGCTGAGTGAAACCTCACGGCCTGTGCGGACTGGGCAAGAAAACCCACTGCATGATCAGCCATGAAGCTCCCGCACCCGGAGACGGCCGCCCGGCAGGCCGGCCTCCGGTACATCACCGACGCCACCCCGGGGATCCGCCGTCGCAGGGCCGGGAAGGGCTTTGTCTACATCCTCCCGTCCGGCAGGACACTCAAGGGCTGCGACGAGCTCTCCCGTATCCGTTCCCTCGCCATCCCACCCGCCTGGACCAACGTCTGGATCTGCCCCTCCGCGGATGGCCACATCCAGGCCACCGGCACCGATGCCCGCGGCCGCAAGCAGTACCGCTATCACCCCGACTGGACCGCCCACCGCAACCTTTCCAAGTTCGGAAGCCTCCCCCAGTTCGGCGCTTCACTCTCCGCGCTCCGGCAGCGGATCGACCGTGACCTCAAGCGCCCGCACCTCCCGCGAGAAAAGGTCGCCGCCTGCATCGTCCACCTGCTGGACGAGACATACCTCCGAATCGGCAACAGCGAGTACGCCCGCGACAACGGGTCCTACGGCCTCGCCACGATCAGGAACGGCCACGCCCGCGTCTCCGGCGACCAGGTCCGCCTCTGTTTCAAGGCCAAGGGCGGCAAGAACTGCGAGGCCATCATCGACTCTCCCCGCGCCGCCGCGATCGTCCGGACGTGCCAGGACCTCCCGGGTCAGGAGCTTTTCTGCTACCTCGACGAGGCCGGCCGGGCGCGGGACATCGGGTCGTCGGATATCAACGCTTACCTCGCCGAAGCCACCGGCCAGCCCTTCACCGCCAAGGACTTCCGCACCTGGGCGGGCACCTGCGCCGCCGCCGAAGCCCTCGTGCGGGCCGGGCCCCCGGAGTTTCAGGGAAAGCCCCTGAACCAGCGACAGCTCAAACGCCGGGAAGTGGCGGCGGTCAAGGCCGCGGCCGAGGCCCTGAACAACACCGTCAGCGTGTGCCGGGCTTTCTATGTGCACCCCGAACTGATCCGGGCGTACGCCGATGGGCGCCTGCACGCGGCGTTCAAGCGGGCCGCGGGCGTCCGCATCCCGCGGCTCTCCCACGCCGAGCGGGCGGTGCTCCAGCTCTTCCGGGCCGCTGGGGGAAAGCGGCGGGCGGCCTAATCGTTGTTCGTCTCGCGTGCGGCGGCTCGCTCCGCCAGTTCGTCGAGTGCACGCTCGAGCTGGGGGTCCACATCCGCCGCGTGCTTGGGGTCGAAGGAGACCCCGATATCGGGCTCGACGCCCGCACCCTCGATCCGCGCACCGTCGACTTCCACTTCCACGACCGCGAGGGAAAGGATGGAGTCGTCCGGGAGCACGAAGACCGTGCCGCCCAGGACAGCGCCGGCGGTGTTCTCGCCGATCACGGGCCCGAGGTTGTATTTCCGGAACGCGTGGGCGATGACTTCCTTGCCGCTGCGGGTGCCCTCGTCGATCAGCAGCCCGACGGGCCTGGTCCAGCGGCGGGGCTCAACGGACACCTCGCCGCTGCGCGACCGCATCGTGAGCACCGGGCCGGGGAGGAACGGGTCGACGTAGGAGGGGCTCGCCCCCCCGATCCCGCCCCGGATGTCGATGAGCAGGGCGTCGGCCTCGCGGAACTTCCCGTCGAACATCTCGCGCACGAGCACATCCTGCACGCGGGAGCTCGCGTACGAGGGGATCTGGATGTAGCCGATCCTCCGCTCCGCGTGGTCGAGCACGCGCACGCTGCGCTGCGTCGCGTTGAGGAAGGCCAGATTGGGCCGGATGCTCACGACCGGCACCACGATCTCGCGCGGGTCCTCGCGCGGCCTGCGCCTCACCGTGAGCGTCGCTTCCTTCCCGCCTTTTTCCCGGAACGAGCGGATCGGGTGCGGCGACTCTCCGTCCACGGCGAGGATCTCGTCGCCGGTGAAGAGCCCCGCGCGGTCGGCGTTCCCCCCGTACCAGAGCCCGGTGACTACCAGGGAGTCGCCGTCCCGTTCCAGCCAGGCTTCCAGCCCGTCGTAGCGCACTCCACGGGGAAAGCTCCGGGAGAGCAGGTCGCGGAGCTCCGGCTTGCGGCCGAAGACATCGAGGAGGTGGTAGTAGGTGGCCTCATCGGGCGTGTAGCGCGCGGTGTGGGATGCCCCGAGTTCCGCGAGGAGTGCGTCGATCGCTTCGGAGAGGTCCTCCGGGCTCTCGGCCGCGCGGGCATCGGCCCGGTGCCGCTCGCGCGCCGCCGGCCAGTCCACGCCGTTCATGCCGGGGTCGTAGAAACGGTCGCGTGCAAGCTCCCAGACCGCATCGAAGACCTCGACGGGCTCCGGCCGTCGCCAGGAGAGCTCCGGCTCCTGCGCCCGGAGGGGCACGCAGGTGAGAACCATTAGGAGCAGCGGCATGATTCTGCGCACCATGGAACTCTCCCGGAAAAGTCTCGAAAATCACTCCTCGGCCCCGGCCGCCCCGACCCGACATAGCTGGCCTCTGGCCCGGTTCAGCCGCGGCCCTCCGTCCGAACCGGGTTCCACAGCACGCCGATCCCGTCGATCTCCACCTCGACGATATCCCCGTCCTTCAGCCACACCGGCGGCTTGCGCGCCATCCCGACGCCGCTCGGCGTCCCGGTCAGAATTGCCGTGCCCGGCGGCAGCGTTGTCCCCCGCGAAAGCTCGCTGACCAGATACGCCACGCCGAACATCATGTCCGCAGTGCTCGCGTCCTGCATCGTCTCGCCGTTCACGCGGCACCGCACGCGCAGGGACTGCGGGTCCCGGACCTCGGCCGCGGGGACTACGCTCGGCCCTATCGGACAGAACGTATCGAAGCTCTTGCCCCGCACAAACTGCCCGCCCGAGCCCTCCTTCTGCCACCACCGCGCGGAGATGTCGTTGGCGCAGCAGTACCCCAGGACATGCTCCAGCGCGCGATCCCGGGGAACATCGCGCGCGGTCGTGCCGATGATCACGCACAACTCCGCCTCGAAGTCCGTCTGGTCCCCGCCGGTCGCCGGATCCATGCAAGCGCTCGGGATGACAACCGGGTCCTCGTGGAGGATCGCGGATGTGAAGTGCTTGCTGAACACCATCGGCCGCGTCGGCGCTGTCGCACCCTGCTCCTTCGCGTGTTCGGCGTAGTTCCGCCCGATGGCCAGGATGGACCGGATCGGCACGATGCCGTTCGTGGTCTCGACCGCCACCCCATGCTCCTGCCTCACCAGTTTCATGCGCGTCTGTCCCTTGGTGCCTCGATGCCTCGATGCCCCGGCCCTGAGCCCTACAGAAGCTCGACCTCTTGGACCTCCGGGCACAGCCCGGCCGCGGCCCCCTCCCGCAAGAGCCGACGGATCGCCTCCC
Organism: Planctomycetota bacterium; assembly: GCA_023429345.1. Classification (GTDB taxonomy): domain Bacteria; phylum Planctomycetota; class Phycisphaerae; order Phycisphaerales; family UBA1924; genus JAEYVB01. The sequence goes on along the minus strand of JAEYVB010000353.1, from coordinate 1,854 downwards.
GCCCTTCATCCCCCATGTCCCGCGTCTCTTCCGACACATACATACGGCAGTACCGCTCCACGCGCGCCAGGTCGGGCGCTTCCATGCCGGCCCGCCGCGCGTTGGCCTCCGCGAACGGCACCGTGTACCGCACCGACTCCTCCCACCGCACCATCGAATAGGCGACCGACTCGCGGAGGAGCCGCCCCACCCGCTCCAGCATGCCCGCCCCGTGCCGATCATCCAGGTCCCGCCGCACCGCGTTCACCCCCAGCGGCAGCTTCAACCCCGTGCGGTCCTTCCACCACCGCCCCACATCCAGCAGCAGCCGCAGCCCCGCATCCGCGAACGTCAACTGCCCTTCGTGGATCACCAGCCCTGCATCCACCTCCCCGCGTGCCACCGCCGGGATAATCTGATCGAACGGCATCTCGACGAACCGTTCTCCCTCCGCCATCGCGTGCCTGCCCAGCACCATGCCCAGCATCAGGAACGCCGTCGTGCGCTTCCCCGGCACCGCGACGCGGATCTCCGCCGCCTTCACGCAGTTGTGGCAGGCGATCGCCGGATGATCCGACCGCGCCACCAGCTTCGGCCCGAAGCCGTCCCCGAACGATCCCCCGCACGCAGTGATCACGTACCGATCGCGCACATCCGCCCACGTCCGAACGGAGAGAGCGGTGATATCCAGATCGCCGTGCGAGACCGCCCGCCGATTCAGCGCCTCGATATCCGCCGGCAGCGCCGCAAACCGCACGCCCCCGGTGTCAAGCGAAGGCGGCTCGACGGCTTCGGATGCGCGGCCGGCGCCGGCCCGAAACGGATCCGTCTCTTCCGGCGGTCGGATTTTCCCCGTCAGCGGCCACCACATGAACACATCGTCCGGGTCCGGAGAGTGCGCCAACGTGAGAGTGGGGGGGCGAGACGGTGCCATGCCCCGATCGTACGCCCCGGGCGCCGAGGCTCACTGGCGCTCCCGCACCTACCACGCACCCGGAGCGGCAAGTCTCATGCCCGCTTCCCCCGATCCCCCCGCAAACACTCCAGCCACCCGCCCATCCGCTCGCCCCCGACCCGTCGGATCCATACCAGAGCCCCCGCGCCCACCAGGATCATCCCCGCGCTCAGCCACTGCCCGCGGCTCAGCCCCATCCACCGCTGCACCGCCAGGTGCGAATCCGGCAGCCGCCAGAACTCCGTCACGATCCGCAGCACCCCGTACGTGATCATGAACCACGCCCCGATCACCCCCGGCAGCCGCGGCCGGCGCGCGATCCACCACAGCACCATCCCCAGCACTACCCCCTCCGCCGCCGCCTGATAAAGCTGCGACGGGTGCCGCGCCGAGATGAGCGGCGTCAGCTCCCGCGCAAGCGCCCCATCGCCGCCCTGCAGTCGTTCCATCATGCGGTGGTAGGCGTAGTCAAACCCCCGCTCCGCCCGCCCGAACCGGTCCAGGATCGCGAGCACCGCATCCCACTGGGCGTCCGTCTGCACGGGCAGGTGCGCCGGGTCGACCCGCAACATGTATTCTTCGCTGAGCTCCTGCGGGTACCGCACCGCCCACCACGGCGCCCGCTCCCCCGGCCGCGACACCACCGCGCCCAGCAGTTCCCCGTTGATGAAGTTTGCGGCCCGCCCCAGAAACATCCCGAAGGGGACGGCCATCGCGCTGATATCGAGCACATGCCGCGCCGGCACCCGCACCCGCACTCCCTGGCTGTTCCGAAGCCCGCGGGCGATAAACCACGACGCCACCATCACCCCCGCGATCCCGCCGTGGCTCGCCATGCCGCCGTCGTTCAGCGCGAGCAAACCCCACCACGGCGGCCGCGGCCCGAAGGTCCAGAGCAGCGAAGGCTGGTAGACCAGCAC
>JAEYVB010000344.1 GCA_023429345.1 Planctomycetota bacterium | reverse complement strand
GTGATGGTGCAGGTCGACCTGACCCCCCGGACCCGCGGCCCGGAGATCACGCAGCTCCTCGAGACCGCCCCCAAGGATGGCCACCTGCTCCTCCGCGACACGGCCGGCACCACCTACGAGGCCGTCGGCTTCATCTACGAGGACCCGCAGCTCAAGCACATCCGCTACACGCGCGGCACGCCGCTCAAGAGCATGAACGACGGCGGATTCAAGCCCGTCACGCGGAACACGCCGGACCGAAACATCCGCCTGCTGTTTGTCGTCAGTCGCGGCGTGACGGTCAAGGAACTCCGGATCGGCGATGTGCTCATCCAGGACAACATCGGCCTGGTGGCCGACAGCGGGCGCTGACGGCGCGGACATTCAGGACCCTTGAGCGGGCCGGCCACCCAGCCGGCCCGTTTCGCTTTTTCAGGCCCGAGAATGGGGTTGGGATCCCCGGGGCGATCGCTACAATCCGGCCATGCTCGGGCGCCTGTTCTGGCGAGATGATGTGCCCTCCCTGGGCGAGACGTACCGCCGCGTGCACGAGGCCTGGCTGAGCCGGGCGGTGGAATCGGGGCATCCGTACCCCCGGATCCCGCTGCGGAAGGTGGAGGATGGGGGCTTCTCGGGCCTGGTGCGGCGTCCGGGAGGACGGATGCTGACCGAGATGTGGTGGATGGCCGCCCTCGACCGGGTCGATGAGTAGACGATCCCGGGCTCCCCGCTCGACGTAAGCCTGACTCCCCCTGACCACGGACACCCCCGCATGGCGACCCCGCAGACGACCCGGCTCAACCGTCCCTGGCTGCTGAAGATGGCGATCTTCACGGTCGCGCTGCTCGCCTTCGGGGTGTACGGGCTCTACGACGCCACCGTGGCCTACCCGGCGCGCGGGGAGCGGTTCGCGAGCTACAAGCAGCACGAGATGTACGAGCGTCTGGCCCGGCGCGGCCCCCTCTCCCGCGAGGCGGTGAGCATCGCCGACCCGGTCGCGGAGCTCACGCGGCTCTCGGGCATCGCCATGCCCGGGGAGGCGGAGATGGCGCGGCGGGACTGGCTGGGGGCGCTGGCCCTCATCGGCCGCCTCCGCCCGGAGTTCACCACGACCGACAACCCCGACGCGACCTACGCGGAGCTCAAGCAGCGCTGGCTGACCAGTTCCGGCCAGGCCGCGGCCCAGCCCAAGCCGCTGTCGTGGTACGACATCCCGGTGCAGTGGATCTTCACGGGGATCGGGTTCGTGGGGGCGGCGTGGATGCTGATGCTGTGGGTGCTGGTGGCGCGGCAGAAGTACCGGTGGGAGCCGGAGACCAGGACGCTGACGCTGCCGGGGGGCCAGAGCGTGAGCCCGTCGGACCTCGAGGATGTGGACAAGCGGAAGTGGGACAAGTACCTGGTCTTCCTGAAGCTCAAGAGCCCGCACCCGCTCGCGGGCCGGGAGTTGAAGGTGGACCTCTACCGCTACAAGCCGCTGGAATCCTGGGTGCTGGCGATGGAGAAGCAGGCCTTCCCGGACCGGGGGGAGGACTCGGACTCGCTCAACCCCTCCCCGGAAGGCGGCCCGGCGCGTGCCGCGGAGACGGAGACGGCGGGGGCGTAGGCGGGCGGGCGGCTCTGATCCTCGGAGTAGACGGGAAGACCGGAGGGCACACGGGCAGGGATGCCCGTGTCACGGCGGGATGGCCGCGCGACGGGGTTGCACGGGTGATCTCGGCGGGCTTTCATTACCGCCGTGAACCCCACCGTCGCCCTGCTGCTCCCGGAGATCCGAGAGCTCCTCTCGGAGGGGCGGTACGGTGAGCTGCGCGAGGCGCTGCACGGGATCCCCAAGGCGGATGTCGGCGAGATCTTCTGCGAGCTCGAGGCGCCGGAGGCCGCGGTGGCGTTCCGCTTCCTGGTGCGCGACGATGCCGGCGAGGTCTTCGCGTACCTGCCGCCGGAGGAGCAGGAAGCGCTGATCGAGGAGCTGGGCGCGGAGGGCTCGCTGCGGCTGATCGAGGCGATGGACCCCGACGACCGCGTGAAGCTGCTGGACGAGCTGCCCGCCGAGGTCGCCCAGCGGATCATCGGCTCGCTCTCGCCGGCCGAGCGCCGGTCGACGCAGGCGATCCTCGGTTACCCCGAGGAGAGCGTCGGCCGCCTGATGACGCCCGACTACGTGAAGATCCGCCCGGAGTGGACGATCGCGCAGGCGCTCGAGCACATCCGCCGCACGGGGCGCGACGCCGAGACGGTGAACGTCGTGTACGTCGTGGACGAGCAGGGGCGGCTGATCGACGATGTGCGGCTGCGGCAGCTGCTCTTCTCGCCGCCGGAGGCGACGGTCGAGTCGGCGATGAACCGCGAGTACGTGCACCTCCGCGCCGACCAGGACCAGGAGGAGGCCGTCCGCATGATGGCCCGCTACGACCGCATGGCGCTGCCGGTGGTGGACAGCCGCGGCATGCTGGTGGGGATCGTGACGGCCGACGATGTGGCGGACGTCGCGGAGGCGGAGGTGACCGAGGACATCCAGAAGCTGGGCGGCATGGGCGCGCTGGAGGAGACCTACCGGCGCACCGGCCTCGCGGAGATGGCCCACAAGCGGGGCTTCTGGCTGAGCGTGCTGTTCGTGGGGCAGAGCATCACGATCGTGGTGCTGGCGGCCTTCCAGGACAAGATCGAGCAGGCGGCGGTGCTGGCGGTCTTCCTGCCCCTGGTGATCTCCTGCGGGGGCAACTCGGGGTCGCAGATCGCGACGCTGATCACCCGCGCCCTGGCCCTCGAGGAGGTCTCGAGCAGGGACTGGTGGTACATCCTGCGCCGGGAGCTGATCACGGCGTCGCTTCTTGCCGCGGCGCTCGGCGCCATGGGGTTTGTTTGCGTCGTGGTCTTCAACCAGCTCGTCTTCGGGTGGATGGGCGAGGCCTCGACGGCGCACTACCTGCGGCTGGGGGTCACGGTGGCGGTCGCGATCAGCGGCGTGGTGATGTGGGGGACGGCGGTGGGGTCGCTGCTGCCGCTGTTCCTCAAGCGCGCCGGGATGGACCCGGCCGCGGCGTCGAGCCCGATGGTGGCGACGCTGATGGATGCCTCGGGGACGCTGATCTACCTGGGGCTGGCGGTGCTGATCCTGAGCGGGACGATCCTGTAGAGCTCAGATCAGCCCGGCGGCGAGCGCGGCGCTGAAGAGGATGAGCATGACCGCCACCAGCCGCTGGATGGCGCGGAGGGTCACCTTCTTGACGATCCGAGCGCCGAAGTAGGAACCGGCGAAGGCGGCGAGGCAGGCGGCGGCGATGAGCAGCTGCATGCGCTCCTCGCGGAGGCCGGCCCAGGGGGTGCCGCGCCCCAGCGCCGCGAACCCGAAGATGTACACGGCGAGGCGGGCGAGGTCGACGAGGGTGGAGACCACGGCGGCGGTCCCGATGAACTGGTCCCGCGAGAGCCCGGCGCGCACGAGGAAGGCCGCGCGGAGCGCCCCCTGCATCCCGGAGAGCCCGCCGAAGAACCCCGAGAGCGCGCCGCCGACGGGGAGCATCGCCGGGGATAAGCTGAGCCGCTGGAACCGGGGGGAAAGCTCGAGGGCGGCAAAGAGCGCGATCAGCGCCGCGATCACCAGCTTGATGGGCTCGATCGCGCCGCGGATGCCGGCGACCTCGTAGCGGGCGATCGGGGCGATGTGGGCGAGGGAGAGCATGAGCCGGGCCCCCAGGATGGCCGCGGCGATGGCGGGGAGCCCGAACCAGAGGACGACGCCGCCCCGCGCCCAGCGGCCGACGAGGGCGACCTTGAAGAGGTTGTTGGCGAGGTGGACGACGGCGGTCGCGGCGATGGCGACCTCGAGGGGGAAGAAGGCGGCGAAGGCGGGCATCAGGAGCGTGCCCAGGCCGAAGCCGGAGACGAGCGTCAGGGCGGCGACGATGAGGGCGACGGTGCAGACGAGCAGGTAGTCCACGGCGCGCTCCGGCCCCTCGCCCCCCCGCGCTCACTCCCAGCGGATGGTGGCGGAGATGGGGAAGTGGTCGGAAGGGTAGCGGCCGTCGAAACTGCGGCGGTCGATCTCGGCCTTCAGGACCGTGGCGCCGGGCTCGACGAGGATGTAGTCGATCTTGTCCTCGATGGGGTCGCCCTTGAAACCGTGGAAGGAGCCGACGTTGGTCTCGGCGGGGTGGAGGCGTCGGAAGGAATCGACGAGCGTGATCGCGGGGGTTTCTCCGCCCTCGCCCGCCTCCCCCTTGATGAACCGGACCGCGCTGTTGTTCTCGCCGGCGTTGAAGTCGCCCATGAGCAGCGCGGGCTCGGCGTCGGCGCGGGCGGCCATGCGCTCGGCGATGAGCTTCAGGCCCTTCTCCCGCGCGGGCTGGGACTCGTGGTCGAGGTGGGCGTTGTAGACCCAGACGGCGCGGCCGCTGCCGCCGTGCGCCAGGCGCGCCCAGGTGCAGATGCGGACGACGCGGTTGCCCCAGGTGCGCGAGCCGGGGACCTCGGGCGTGTCGGAGAGCCAGAAGGTGCCGCTCTCGGTGGGGGCCAGGACGGATTTCTTGTAGAGGATCGCGGCGTACTCGCCGGTCCGCTCGCCGTCGTCGCGCCCGACGCCGATGTGGGCGTACTCGGGGAGGGCGTTGAGCAGGTGCTCGAGCTGGTGCATCAGCCCTTCCTGGAGGCCGATGACGTCCGGGTCGTGCTCGCGAATGGTGGCGACCACCAGGTCCTTGCGGTTGTCCCAGCGGTCCTCGCCGTCGCGGGGGTTATCGAAGCGGAGGTTGAAGCACAGGGTGCGGAGCTCGAGGGGCTCCTTCGGCGGCAGCTTCGCTTTGGGCTGGGGCTGGGCGGCGGTCTGAGCCCGGGCGATTCCCGCGACCGCGGTGACCAGGACGACAAGGCAGAGCAGGTGCATGGATGCAACCAGTCTAGCGAGTGAAAGGGCTTTCATGGGACCGCGGGCGGCTTAACCGGGTGAGATTGCCCCTGCGTGCCCGCGGCGCCGGCTGATGTGCCGCCCGCCACCGCGTCGAGCACGAGCGCGGGCCATATCTCCCGGGGCGCGGCGGCCGCACCGATCCACACGGAGCCGGGCGTGGTCCGCAGGCGCCGGAGCCACGTCCGCTGGTTCTTGGCGAAGCGGCGGGTCTCGATCTTGATCTGTTCCACGGCCTCGTCCAGCGTCCACAACCCCTCCAGGTGGCGGATGAGCTGCTTGTAGCCGAGGGCTTCGCGGGCCTGCGGGCCGAGGCG